>WFMU01000396.1 GCA_015488935.1 Flavobacteriaceae bacterium
GATTTATATAGCGTGTTTTGCTTTGCAACTGGTATCATATAAAAATACAGTAGTATCTCTTTATTTCATTTGGTTTTATCGCTTATCTATCATTTTTTATTAGAAAACAGTAAAAAAAACACAACTAACATTCAGATAGTTAAAAAAAATGTAACTTTGGAAAACAAACTAATATTAACATTTTAAATTTAACTATTATGAAAAAAAAATTACTCTTTATTTTTTTATTTGCATTTACTTTTTTGAGTTATGCACAATTTCCAGAAAATTTTGATGGAACAACATTTCCTCCAACAGGTTGGACAACTTTTAGAGGTACAAATGGATTAGGAACAGCACAAGATTGGAGAGCTGGAGGAACACCACCAGCGTATGCTATTTCACAATTTGAAAATGTAACTGGCGGATTAGCAGAAGATTGGTTAGTAACGCCACAGTTTACCGTAGATGCAACCAATGTTATGATGAAATTTAGAAGTGCAGATAACTATACACCAGATTATGGATCTGTATATACAATTAGAGTATCCACAGCATCACAAACTACACATGCAGATTTTACAATAATTAAAACGTTAGGAGAAACGGATATGGTAAGTCAAACATTTACAACGTTTTACGCAGACTTATCTGCCTATGTTGGACAAGCTATTTATGTGGCATTTGTACATACAAATGATAATGGTGATGTGTGGTACCTAGACGCTATAGACTTGATACCTGCAGCAACAGCACCAAATGAAGCAATAACACCAACTCCAGCTGATGGAGCAGTAGATGTATTTGTTGACCCTACAGACGGTCCAGATGCAGATACATTACCAGACAATAAAGTTTCATTTAGTTGGCAACCTGCAACATCTGGAGGCGCACCAACAGTTTACGAATTTTATTTAGGAACATCAGCAACAGCTCTTAATAAATTAGGAGAAGTACCAACAACTTCTATAAATCTTGTAGGAATGAATTTTTCTACACAGTATTTTTGGAAAGTAGTACCAAAAAATTCAGGAGGCGTTCCAACAACACCAGCAACATGGAGTTTTACAACAGGAGTAGATACAGCTTCAGTTTTAGACGAAGAATTAAAAACATCAGTTAGTATTTTTCCAACCACAGCAAACGATATAATTACTATTAAAAACAATAGCGATAAAGGATTAAATAAAATATCGATATACGACCTTAACGGAAAAGTTGTATTACAACAAGAATTAGACAACTTAAAAGGTATAAAAACAATAAATGTATCTAATTTATCTTCAGGCTTATATTTTGTAGAATTAAATACAGAAAAAGCAAAAGTTGTTAAAAAAATGATTAAAAAATAACAGCAATTAGTTAACAGAATAAAAGTCGCTTATTTAATAGGCGACTTTTTTTTGTAATATATTTAGAATAAACCTCGTTATTCAATAAATTTATCCAAATACCCTTTAGTTGGCAACATACACACCTCTTTTTTTCCAAACCATTTATATCTATTTTTAGCAATAATATCATAAAAAAAATCTCTAAAAAATTTAGGCAAAAGCATAAAAATATAAAACATATTGTACGGAAATGTTAATTTTTTAGCAATAAGTAAAGCAGCACTTGACTTTGTATAAATAATATTATCCTTAATCAAAACAATACTATCCATGTCTTGTAAGTAATTTTTACCATTTAACTGTAACAATTTTTTTTTTGCTGCGTCTGATTGTAGAGAAGCAAATAAAAAAATATTTTGTTTATCTCTTTTAAGAATAAAATTAACAGAATTATTGCAAAGATTGCAAACGCCATCAAATAAGACAATATATTTGTGTTTCGGTAACATAATACAAAGTTACAATTAAAATAAGATTTAAAATTATTTCCATAAAGGAATTGAAACGTAGATAATATGATAAAAATTGAAAAATTACATAAATCGTATCCAATAGGCAAAAAAGATTTTTTGCATGTACTAAAAGGAATTGATTTACATATTAAAGAAGGAGAGTTTGTCTCTATTATGGGCTCATCAGGCTCAGGAAAATCTACATTATTAAATATTGTAGGCTTATTAGACGAGCATGATGAAGGTAGCTACTATTTAAACAAACAAAAAATAGAACGTTTAGATGAAAAAAAAGCAGCAATCTTAAGAAATAAATTTTTAGGATTTGTATTTCAATCCTTTAATTTAATATCCTACAAAACCGCATTAGAAAATGTAGCCTTACCACTTTATTACAAAGGAGTAAGCCGAAAAGAAAGACAAGAAACTGCATTAAAATATTTAGATAAAGTTGGATTAAAAGATTGGGCAAAACATTTGCCAAACGAGCTTTCGGGAGGTCAAAAACAAAGAGTAGCAATTGCAAGAGCATTAGTTGCAAATCCAAAAGTAGTACTAGCAGATGAGCCAACAGGAGCATTAGACTCAACCACAACAGACTCCGTAATGGAATTATTAACAGCGATTAACGACGAAGGAATGACTGTTTTCGTAATCACACACGAACAAGAAGTAGCAGACCAAACAGACCGAATTGTTACCCTTAAAGACGGTATAATAATTAGTGATGAAATAACTGAAAAAGGCAAAAAAACAAGGCACTATGTTTGATATTGACCGTTGGGGAGAAATATTTGAATCGATTAAAAACAACAAACTCAGAACCGTTTTATCTGGTTTTACTATTGCATTTGCAATCTTACTATTTACGTTGCTATTTGGTATTGGTAATGGACTAAAAAACACCTTTGAAAAAGAGTTTGCAGGAGATTCTATGCTTTCTATATACATCCGTTCTGGACAAACCACAATACCATATAAAGGACTACAAAGTGGAAGAAAAGTACAATTAAAAAATGACGATTATCGATTTCTATTAGATGAATTTGATGATAAAATGCAGTCTATAAGTCCAAGAATACAAAAAAGCGTAAAAGCAGTATATAAAGGAGAACAAAACGTTTACCAACTAAGAGCCGTATATCCAAGTTATTTAACCTTAGAATCTGCCAAAGTAGAAAGTGGGCGATTTTTAAATATGTTTGATTTAAAAGGACGCTCTAAAGTAATAGCAATAGGAAGATTGGTAGAAAAAGATTTGTTTGGTCAACTTAGCGCTCTTGGTAAAGAAATAAATTTAGGTGGAATTTCTTATAAAGTTATAGGAACATTTTCAGATCCTGGAGGAGATAACGACGAACGATATATTTATGCCCCATTTACAACAATACAACGATTATACGGAAATACGGATGAAGTTGGCGCATTTGGAATAACCTATAATCCAAAATTAAGCGTAGATGAAGCATTGGCATTTAGCGATGTAATGGAAAAAAAACTCAAAGAAAAACACAGTATATCACCAAAAGACCAAAGCGCAATTCGTATAGATAATTATGCAGAAGGCAATAAACAAGTATCTATGATGATGCTCGTATTAAATATCATTATATTCTTTATTGGAATAGGAACACTAATCGCAGGAATAATTGGAATAAGTAACATTATGGTATATATTGTAAAAGAGAGAACAAAAGAACTTGGAATACGCAAAGCATTAGGCGCAACACCAAAATCAATAATAGCCATGATATTAATGGAATCTATATTTATAACCGCATTATCTGGCTATGTAGGATTATTAATAGGCTCAACAATACTAAAATTACTAGGCGATAGTTTAGAAAAATATTTTATACTAAATCCAAGTGTTAATTCTGGAGTTGTAATTGGAGCAACCATAATGTTAATTATAGCAGGAACCATAGCAGGATATTTACCAGCAAAAAAAGCAGCCAAAATAAAACCAATAGTAGCATTAAGAGACGATTAAAAAGATAATAATATAAAATAAACAAATGAAATTTATATTTGATAAAGATACTTGGCAAGAAATCTATGGAAGTATTCGTAAAAATAAATTGCGAACAGGAATAACTATCATAGGAGTTATGTGGGGAATTTTTCTGCTAGTAGTTTTATTAGGTGCAGCAAGAGGAATGGAAAATAATTTCGATAAAATGTTTGGCGATTTTGCTACAAATAGTGTTTTTGTTTGGGGACAAACTACAAGTAAACCATTCAAAGGATTTCAAGAAGGAAAAAGAATGCGATTAAAAATAACAGATGTAGATTATATTAAAAGCGAAGTAAAAGGAGTAGAATTTGTAGTTCCCAGAAATAGAACACAAAGTTTGGTAGTAAATAATTTTAAATCGCTTACCGTAGGAATTTTTGGCGATTATCCACTACTAGACAAAGTACAAAAGAAACATTTGGTATATGGACGATTTATTAATGAAAATGATATTAAAGAAAGAAAAAAAGTATGTGTAATATCAAACGATACCTATAAACAATTATTTGATAAGAATGAATATCCTATCGGAAAATATGTTAAAATTAATAATATTAATTACTTAGTTGTAGGACATTATAAAAATAAACAAATGGGTGGAGGAGGACCACAAGGAGGAGTACACATACCATTTACAACATTTCAACAAGTCTATAATCAAGGCGAAAATATAGGATGGCTAATGGTAACTGCAAAACCAGACGTTTCGATAGCACAAGTAGAAGCAGATACAAAACTATTACTAAATAACTTACACAAAGTACATCCAAAAGACGGTAGAGCCTTTGGAAGTTTTAACCTAGGAGATAAAATTAAAAAAGTAACCGGTTTTTTAACAGGAATGCAATTCTTAACATGGTTTGTTGGTATTGCAACCTTAATAGCAGGAGTTTTTGCCATAGGAAATATATTACTCATAACCGTAAAAGAAAGAACAAAAGAAATAGGAATACGAAGAGCCTTAGGAGCAAAACCAGGAGAAATAAGAAGACAAATAGTATTAGAATCTGTTTTTTTATCTACCATAGCAGGAGCTTTAGGTATTATTTTTGGCGGAATTTTATTAATGTTAATTGACACTTTGTGGGGCCATGGAGAAGATGCATCGTTAGTTAATCCAACCGTAAATATACCAGTAATATTAATTGCATTTGTAACCCTAATAGTTTTAGGAACTTTAATAGGACTAATTCCTGCTCAAATGGCAGTTAGTGTAAAACCTATAGAGGCATTAAGAGACGAATAAAAATAAAATTAGAATCGATATAATAATAAAGAAATGAAGAAAATAATAATTGGAGGAATAATCGTAGCATTAATAGTAGTACTAGGATGGTTTGGGAAAAAAAATTCCAAATCCATAATCGAATATGAAACAGACAAGTTGTATAGAACAACCATCGTTAAAAAAACGGTAGCTACAGGAAAAGTATTACCTTTAGAAGAAGTAGAAATAAAACCACAAGTTTCTGGAATTATTGATAAAATATATTTAGAAGAAGGAAAAATTGTAAAAAAAGGAGACTTAATTGCAACGGTACGTATTGTGCCAAATGAACAATCGTTAACAAGTGTAAGAGGACAAATTACCAATCTAAAAATAAATTTAAACAATTCGTTAATCTCTTATAACCGAAATAAAAAATTATTCGATAAAGGCGTTATATCTCGTTCCGAATTCGAAAAAGTAGAACTTGCTTACAACCAAGCAAAACAAGCTGTAAAAAATGCTCAAAACGATTATCAAATAATCTTAAAAGGCTCTACAGGCTCAGGAGCATCGGCAAATACAAATATTAGAGCTACAACCTCTGGAATGATTTTAGAAATTCCTGTTAAAGAAGGCTATCAAGTAATTCAATCTAATAATTTTAATGCAGGTACAACCATTGCGTCTATTGCAGATATGAGTAAAATGATTTTCGAAGGAAAAGTTGATGAAGCTGAGGTCGGAAAATTAAAAGAAGGTATTGCTATCGAAGTTTCGTTAGGAGCAATAGATAACAAAAAATTTCCAGCAAAATTAAATTTTATAGCACCAAAAGGAACCGAAGAAAATGGAGCAGTACAATTTAAAATTAAAGCAGATGTAACCTTAGATAAAAATATATTTGTAAGAGCTGGATATAGTGCGAATGCAGAAATAGTTTTAGAACAAAAAGATAGTGTTTTATCTATAAAAGAAGCATTATTACAGTTTGATAAAAAAACAGAAAAACCTTATGTAGAAGTAAAAGTAGGCGATGGTAAATACGAAAGAAAAGATGTAGAAATAGGCTTGTCTGATGGTATAAATGCCGAATTAATAAGTGGTGTTACCGAAAAAGATGAAATAAAAGTTTGGAATAAAAATGCCAAAAAGAAAAAAGAAGAAAAGAAATAGCTCTCATTTAGAATAAAAAGATGTTTGAGCGATTATGGATTATCAATGTTGAATTTTGGATGTTGGGTTTTGGATGTTGAATTTTGATTTTTGGATGTTGTCCCGAAGTCTCGGGATTGGATTATAAATGTTTTGTTTCTAGACCTAAGATACAAGACATATATAGTTGGTAAAGTTGTTTTGGTAAAACAGTTTTGCTTACAACAGCTTTATCCAAAAAAGTTTTACCTAAAAAATGCTTAGGAACAATTTTTGTCGAACAATAGTAATTTAGAAAGGAAAAAAAAGCCTTGAAGTTATAAACTTCAAGGCTTTTTTAATAAATCTCATTTTAGCTTACAATTTGCGTTGTGCCTTTTGTAATTTCATTTTAGCTTTTTGGATTTTATCTTCTTGTTTTTGCATTTCTAATTGTCTTTTAGTAATATCGTTTGGAGATAATTTTCCTCTAGATTCTAATTTCTTAAATTTACTTTGCATTTTAAGTAATTTATTTTCGTATTTGGCAACTTTAGCTTCCGCTTTTTTAACTTTATCTCTAAGTTTTTCTTTCTTTTTTGCCATTTTCTCTATTTTTTTGCGCTCTTTTTCTGCAGCTTTACGTGCTTTTTCTGCACGTTTACGTTCTTTTTTGGCTCTTTTTTCTGCCCTTTTTCTATCTTTTTCTGCTTGTTTACGAGCTTTCTCTTCGCGCTTAATCTCTTTTTCTGCACGTTTGCGTTCTTTTTCGGCTTTTTTCTCTGCTTTCTTACGATCTTTGTCAGACATAATACGTTCTTTCTCTACACGTTTACGCTCTTGCTTTGCCCGTTTTAACTCTTTTTCAGTTTGTTTTTCGTAAGCTTTGATATTTTTGTTTTCCTTTGTTTCTATTTTTTTAGCAACAACATCTTTATTATTAGGATTATTAGCTTCTCTTTCTGCTTTTAATCTTGCTTGTTCTGCTTTTCTTTTTTCGTATAGTAATTTTCTTTGTGCAGTTCTTTCAGCTCTTAATTTTTCTTGCTCAGGATTAGGAGTTACTGTTGCTTTAATTCTAACATACTCTTTTCCTTTAATTGTATTGCAAGTTACAGTAACTGTTTTTTGCTGTTTGTTTGGTTTTCCTCTCGAATTAAATTTTACATGAAATTTACTAGTTTCTCCTGGTTTAATAGGCTCTTTTTTCCAATTACTAGGTACTGTACATCCACAACTTCCTTTAATTCTTGTGATTATCAAGTCCGTTTTACCAGTGTTCGTAAAAACAAAATCTGTTTCTACAATATCACCTTCATTAATTGTTCCCCAATCATGTACTGTTTTTTCAAAAGTCATTACTGGTGCTGTCTCTGGATTTACTTGTGCTTGTATGCCTAATGCAAATACAGCAACAAGTAGGCTAAATACAAATTTAATTCTTTTCATTTTTCTTTTATTTATATAATTACATTTCCTCATTTACAATAATAATGCCATAGCAACTACTAATGTAGTGCAAAAGTAACAGAATAATTGCATTATTTACGGATATGTTAAAATTATTTTGTGCTAGAGATAATGTTATATAAAGCGATAAATTATAAAATACCCAAGTTTAAAGTATCTACTAGCCGAATTAACATCTTTTCAGTAAAATCTAAGTGTGTTACCATTCGTAGTTTACCAGAACCCATACTTGTAATTAAAATATCCTTTTCTTTGAGTTTATCGATAAAATCACTATCACTTATATTATCAGTTAGACTAAAAATAACGATATTAGTTTCTATTGTTTCCACATTTTTTACAAAAGCTAATTTAGCTAGTGTTTCTCCAATAATTTTTGCTTTTTTATGGTCTTCTTTTAAACGTTCTACATGATTATCGAGTGCATAAATTCCTGCAGCAGCTAAATAACCAACTTGTCGCATTCCACCTCCAAAACGTTTTCTAATTCGCAATGCCTTTTTTATATGTGTTTTTGTTCCTAAAAGTAAGGAGCCAATTGGAGCTCCAAGTCCTTTAGATAAACAGATAGAAATAGTATCGAATTGCGAACCATACTGTTTAGGTGTTTCTTTTTTTGCAACTAAAGCATTAAATAATCGAGCACCATCTAAATGAAGTGCAATATTATTTTTTGTACATAGCGTTTTAATTTTTTTAATTTCAGATAAATCCCAACATGCACCGCCACCTTTATTGGTAGTATTTTCTATGGCAACTAAAGTTGTTGGTGTTAAATGAATGTCGTTTCTACCATGAATAACTTTTGCAACTTGTTTTGCGGTAAACATCCCGCGATTACCATCAATTAAATAACAAGAAACTCCAGAATTAGCTGCTGCGCCACCACCTTCATAATTATATACATGCGCCCATTTATCACAAATTAATTGCTCACCAACTTGTGTATGTAAATGAATTGCAACTTGATTTGCCATAGTTCCAGAAGGAAAAAACAATGCATCTTCCATTCCAAAAAGTGTCGCTACTTTCTCTTGTAATGCATTTACAGTTGGATCTGCTCCAAAAACATCATCGCCAACTTCTGCTTGCATCATTGCTTGTAACATTGCTGGTGTTGGTTTTGTTATGGTGTCACTTAGTAGGTTTATTATCATAATTTTATATTTTTTAAAATCTATTTTTCAATCAAAAATCAAATC
>WFMU01000397.1 GCA_015488935.1 Flavobacteriaceae bacterium
CAGCGTCAGATGTGTATAAGAGACAGTTATTGGATTTAATACGGTTATTTTTAAGCAAGTTGAATTTTGGGTAAAGAAGATTATGAATGAAAATTTATCTGATATGAATATTGTAGATAGGCTAAAAACTTGTAATTTTGAGGGCATACTCGTTATTCATGATAAATATGATAAGGTGATACCGTATAAAAATGCCGAAGATATTTGTAAATTAGTAAATAATTCGGTTTTAAAAACGTTTGAAAAAATAGGGCATTATCGTATGTTATGGAATGATGATGTGATTAAAGAAACCGTGGATTTTATCACAACAAAAAAATAAAAAATGAAAATAGCAATATTAATATATAATGGTATAACCATGTTGGATGTTATTGGACCTTATGAAGTATGGAGTAATATTGACGGTGTAGAAGTTTTTTTGGTTGCTAAAAGAAAAGGAGAGATTAAATCAGATACAGGTTTTGTAACTCTAAAAGCAAAGTATAATTTTAAAGATATTAAGGAAGCAGATATTTTATTAATTCCAGGTTCGTCTATTGCATTTATTAATGTTATGAAAGATGAAAAAACATTGGAATGGATTAAAATGATAGACAAAAGTACGGAGTTTACGACTTCGGTTTGTTCGGGTTCTATAATCCTTGCTAAAGCTGGATTATTAAAAGATTTGAAGGCTACATCACATTGGAAAACAATGCCGCTTTTAAAAGAATATCATGTTATTCCTACAAAAGAAAGAGTAGTAAAAGATGGAAAATATATTACCTCAGCAGGTGTCTCTGCCGGAATTGATATGGCATTGGTACTTTGTGAGGAGTTGGTCGGCGAAGATAAGACCAAAGCTATACAATTAGTTCTTGAATATGATCCTAATCCAATTTATAAGTCTGGAAATATAGATAATTGTGAGCCTGAAATAGTTGCACTAGCAGAAAAAAAACTCAAGCGAAATACAAAACGAGAAATGGGTTTTTTAAAATTACTGGCAAATCGAAAAGTATTAAAAAAAATAAAATAAATTTTTCAGGACGAATTTAACGATTAGTTAAAATAAAATAGTAATTTTCGCGTTATATACAAAACACTTTAAAACTAAAAGAAATGAAAAAAATAACTATAATTATCGTATTATTTTTTGCCGTGAGCTTTTCTTTCACATCATGTAAATCTGATAAAAAGGAGGTGAAAAAAGAAATGGCTACACAAGTTTACCAATGTCCAATGGATTGTGAAAATGGTAAAAGTTATACAAAACCTGGAAAATGTCCAGTTTGTAAAATGGAATTAAAAGCAAAAAAAGCAGGAGAAACAAAAGTAGAAGATCATTCTAGTCATAATCATTAATATTTAACATTATATTATAATACTTTTAACATATAATAGCTATGTGGTATTATAATAAAGGTTATTTTTATGAAAAATTAATTCTTAAAACACACAAATAATGAAAAAAATAATTTTAACATTAGCATTTGGATTATTCTTTATCGCATTTTCTAATGCACAAAGTACGGAATCTAAAACAGAGTATTCTGTAGAGAAGAGTAAAACAACGACTACGGCATCTCCTTCTTGTCATGCGAAGGCAGGAAGTAAAGCGTCTTGTGCTGGTAAATCTAAAGCATGTTGCGCTGGTAAATCTAAAACATCTTGTTCTGGAAAAGCAAAAGCATCTTGTTCTGGAAAGGCAAAAGCTACCAAAGAAACATTATAGTTAGATTTAATTTATAAAAAAGAGGCTATCTAAAAGGCATCACTACAAAGTAAATAACAGAAATAATACTTTAAAATTAATTTATTTTGATTTTGAAATATTCTTTTACCTTGTTCGGAAAAACGTTTTTTAGATAGCTTTTTTGTAGTAATACTAATACCAACTAAATTTTGAAATGCAGTTAAATAAAATATATTCTAATTTATTTATAATGTATTTTACTTTGTAATTGGTATAATTAAAGTTAGATTAATAATTTTGTGAATAAATTATTAAAATAAATAGGACGAAAATTCAAGGAGAATTGTACTTTTGACATTCAGATTAATCCACATTTAGTGTCTAACTACTTACAACATTTAAACGAAGCACAAAAACAAGCTGTAATACAGATAAATGGTCCGTTATTAATAATAGCAGGAGCAGGTTCTGGTAAAACAAGAGTTTTAACTTATCGTATTGCATATATGATGCAAAAAGGAATAGATCCTTTTAATATTTTGGCACTGACATTTACCAATAAGTCGGCAAGAGAAATGAAATCTCGTATTGCAAAGATTGTTGGAGCAAGTGAAGCTAAAAACTTGTGGATGGGAACATTTCACTCTGTTTTTGCAAGGATATTGCGTTCTGAAAGTGAGCGTTTAGGGTTTCCATCTAATTTTACGATTTATGATACTCAAGATTCGGTTCGATTGTTAACTGCAATTATTAAAGAAATGAATTTGGAAAAAGACAGGTATAAACCAAAGCAAGTTTTAGGAAGAATATCGCAATATAAGAATAATTTAATAACGGTTAGAGCTTATAAAAATGATCCAGAATTAATTGAAGCAGATATGCATTCTGGAAGACCAAAAATGGGTGATATTTATGCACATTATGTAGAGAGATGTTTTAAATCTGGTGCTATGGATTTTGATGATTTGTTATTGCGTACCAATGAGTTATTAACAAGATTTCCTGAAGTATTGGCAAAATACCAAGATAGATTTCGATACATTATGGTAGATGAGTATCAAGATACTAACCATTCGCAATATTTAATTGTTAGAGCTTTAGCCGACCGTTTTCAGAATATTGCAGTAGTTGGAGATGATTCGCAAAGTATTTATTCGTTTCGTGGTGCAAATATTAAGAACATTTTAAATTTTCAAAAAGATTATCCAGATGTAAACATATATAAATTAGAGCAAAATTATCGTTCTACACAAAATTTGGTAAATGCTGCAAATAGTGTTATTTTAAAAAATAAAACACGATTGGAAAAAGAATTATGGACAAGCAATGAAGATGGTGAAAAAATAAAGGTAATGCGTACTATTTCAGATGCTGAAGAAGGAAGGTTTGTAGCAAATAGCATCTGGGAGAATGCTGTAAAAAATCAATTAAAATATAATGATTTTGCCATACTGTACCGTACTAATGCACAGTCAAGAGCAATGGAAGATGCTTTGCGGAAAAAAGATATTAAGTATCGGATTTTTGGTGGATTGTCTTTTTACCAACGAAAAGAGATAAAAGATGTCCTTTCTTATTTGCGATTATTGGTTAATCCGAATGATGAAGAAGCATTAAAGCGCATTATAAATTATCCAGCACGAGGAATTGGGCAAACCACTTTAGAAAAATTAACCGTTGCAGCCAATCATTATAATAAATCTATTTTTACTATTTTAGAAAATTTACATAAAATAGATTTAAAAATAAATGCAGGAACTAAAACCAAGTTACAAAATTTTGTAACGATGATAAAAAGTTTCCAAGTAGAAGCGCAACATAAAAATGCCTTTGAAATTACAGATTTTGTTATAAAACAGGCAAAAATTGTAAAAGATTTAAATAAAGATGAAACGCCAGAAGCAATAAGTAGAGTAGAAAATATTCAGGAATTGTTAAATGGTATCAAAGATTTTGTAGAAGAGCAAAAAGATAAAGAAGAAACAAATGATACGTTAGCGCATTTTTTAGAAGATGTTGCTCTAGCAACCGATTTTGATAAAGAAAAGAATGATGATGAACCTAGAGTGTCTTTAATGACCATACATTTATCTAAAGGATTAGAATTTCAATACGTTTACATTGTTGGATTAGAAGAAAATTTATTTCCATCTGGAATGAGCTCAAACACAAGAAGTGAACTAGAAGAAGAACGACGTTTGTTTTATGTAGCATTAACAAGAGCAGAAAAACAAGCTTATTTAAGTTATGCACAAACACGCTATCGTTGGGGCTCATTAATAGATTGTGAGCCAAGTAGGTTTATTGAAGAGATAAATGACAAATTTTTAGACTATCTTGCACCCAAATTAGCACCAGCAATAAATAAATTTGTAGATAATGATATTTTTGGAGAAGTTCCAAAGCATTTAATAAGATTAAAAAAACCAATTAGAAGAGGTATAATGAAACAAAAATCAACACCAAAATCAATTACAATTAGTACACCAAAAAGGTTTACAAAACTTAGTACAGCTCAAGAAAATGCCACAGATAGTGTAGATGAAAATATAGAAGTTGAAAAATTTGTTTTTCATCAAAAATTTGGTAGAGGAAAAATTATTGCTATCGAAGGCCAAGGAGCTGATAGAAAGGCAGAGATTGAATTTGAAAAAGAAGGCGTTGGTACAAAAAAATTATTATTGCAATTCGCAAAATTAAAAGTATTAAAACGATAGTATAAAAGTAAAGCAAGAATTTCTTGTATAAAAATAGAAAGATGGAATATCAATTAGAATATAATTCAGAAAGAGAAACTTTATTAATACCCGAATATGGAAGACATGTTCAAAAATTAGTAAACCACTGTATCGCATTACCAACCAAAGAAGAGCGAAATAAAATGGCAAAAGCCATTATTGAAGTGATGGGTAATTTACAACCACATTTAAGAGATGTACCAGATTTTAAGCATAAATTATGGGATCAGTTGTTTATAATGGCAGATTTTAAGTTGGATGTAGATGCACCATATCCTGTGTTAACCGAAGAGGAATTAAAAGCAAAGCCAGACCCTTTACCATATCCAAAAACAGCATCGAGATATCGTTTTTATGGAAATAATATCCAAATTATGATTGATGAAGCAATTACTTGGGAAGATGGTGAATTAAAAGATGCATTAAATTATACAATTGCAAATCACATGAAAAAGTGTTTTTTAAATTGGAATAAAGACACCGTAGAAGATGAAGTGATATTTAAACATCTAAAAGAATTATCGCATGGTAAAATAGTACTTACTGGTGAAAAAAATGCCTTGTCGGATAGTAAAAACTTGCTGAGAAAGAAAACAAATAACAATCATAAAGGAAAAAAGAATTCTAAAAACAATAGAAAAAGAAGATAAGTAAGTTTGTAACAAAATAATAAAATAGCAAATTATAATATGGCTACATTTAAAATTGAAGGAGGACATAAATTAAAAGGAGAAGTAATTCCACAAGGAGCAAAAAATGAAGTTTTACAAATTATATGCGCTACGTTATTAACATCAGAAAAAGTAATTGTAAACAATGTTCCTAACCTTATTGATGTAAATAAATTGATTTTTATTTTAAAAAAATTAGGTGTTAAGGTTGAACAAATATCCTCACATTCTTATAGTTTTCAAGCAGACAATGTTAAATTATCTTATTTAGAATCTGTAGCATTTAAAAAAGACGGAAGTTCATTAAGAGGCTCTGTAATGTTGGTAGGACCATTATTGGCGAGATTTGGTAAAGGATATATTCCAAGACCAGGAGGTGATAAAATAGGACGAAGACGACTAGATACGCATTTTCAAGGATTTATTAAGCTAGGAGCTAAATTTCGTTATAATGAAGACGAATATTTTTATGGTGTTGAAGCAGAAGAATTAACAGGAACATATATGTTGCTAGATGAAGCATCTGTTACAGGAACTGCAAATATTATAATGGCAGCCGTTCTTGCAAAAGGAACAACAACCATTTATAATGCAGCATGCGAACCATACATACAACAATTATCTAAAATGTTAAATAGTATGGGAGCAAATATCACAGGAGTCGGCTCTAATCTTTTAACTATTAAAGGTGTAAAAAAATTAAAAGGTTGTACACATACTGTATTACCAGATATGATTGAAATTGGAAGTTGGATTGGTATTGCTGCAATAACAAAATCAGAAATTACCATTAAAAATGTAAGTTGGGAAAATTTAGGACAAATACCTACAATTTTTAGACGTTTAGGAATTAAATTAGAAAAACAAAATGACGATATTTACATACCTGCACAAGAAAGCTATGAAATTGAAGGATTTATTGATGGCTCATTATTAACCATTTCAGATGCACCTTGGCCAGGATTTACACCAGATTTGTTAAGTATCATATTAACAACTGCAACCCAAGCAAAAGGCTCGGTATTAATTCATCAAAAAATGTTTGAAAGTCGTTTGTTTTTTGTAGATAAATTAATAGATATGGGAGCAAAAATAATACTCTGCGACCCACATAGAGCAAACGTAATAGGTTACAACCACAAATCTTCATTAAAAGCAACTACCATGACATCTCCAGATATTAGAGCAGGAGTTTCTTTATTAATTGCCGCACTATCTGCAAAAGGAACAAGTACCATACATAATATAGAACAAATAGATAGAGGCTACGATAAGATTGATGAGAAATTACGAGCATTAGGTGCTAAAATAGAACGTGTAGGGTAAATAACTAAAAATTACAATAGTATAATTATC
>WFMU01000398.1 GCA_015488935.1 Flavobacteriaceae bacterium
ACAAAAACTACAAACAAATGGTGGTAAATTTTGTTCTAAAATTATACCATATTAAATTATTTGTACATCCTTAAAATTTAAACTAATAAAAATATGAACCATTATAAAAATAATCCTGTTATGAAATTATCTTTTTATGTAATATTAACTGTAACATTACTAGTTACACAATTTGGATTTTCGCAAAATGCTAACGACAAAATTTGGGATGCTCTTTACAATAACGATCGTAAAACGGCACTAAAATTAGTTACTAAAATCAAAGATAAAAAAGCTTCTGATGAAGCGCTTATTTTAAAACAAATTGTTCGCGTTCAAAACGGAATTTTTAGTAGTGATAAACAATTTTTTCCGAATTTTATAAAAAAAGAGAATTTCGATTATGCCCTTTTTGCCTTATGGAACGAACAATTCGTTTTTAAAGATTATCTCAATCAATCGTTTGATAAATCTACTTTTGACAATATTAATTTTTTAAAAAATGCTCCAATAAAAAACCAAACTGTAAAAGCTGGTTTAACCTACCTCGATGCTGCATCGCAAATGTATCTTAATAATTTTATTCCAAACCAACAAATTAATAACAAGCTTCTAGCTGTGAGCAATTGGCAAGATTGTGGTGTCTTTGAAAACTTAAATGATAGTGGAATTAATGTGGTTTATCCTCCAGAATATACCGCTATTTCCAATACGCCTTTTAATGCCAATAGCAATGGTAAAATAAATTGGTTTATTTCATCAAATAACAACAATAATTTACCATATCATTTTATGAATAACTATACGGAGTATGGTAGTGGTATTAACTATGCACAAACATTCTTTACTTTAGATAAAGAACAAACGTTATTATTAAAATTTGGTATTGGTAAAGATACCAAAATATGGGTTAACGATGTTTTAGTTTTTGAAGAACAAGACAATAGTTTTACCGAGCTAGATGCTTATACTATTAAAGTAAATGTTCCAAAAGGTACAAATAGAATTTTAATAAAAACTACCAATTCTAACTACACCTACTTTATTTTAAGAGTGTTTGATGCTAATAATAAAATTATCAATCCAAAAGAATTAAACTTTACAGCAAACTATAGTCCATATAATAAAAGTACAAAAGCTATTATTGCTCCTAAACTAATTCCGAACGAAATAGAGTCTTATTTTAAAAATTTGGATACAACAAAATACTCCAAGTACTTTAAAAATTATATGCTAATAAAAACTTACCTAAGAAATGGTAAAGTAAAAAAAGCAAAAAAAATAATTCAAGCAGAATTAAAACAACATCCTAAAAGTTCAATACTAAGAACCATGCTAATGGTATGTTATACCAAAGAAGGAAACAAAACACAAGTTCACGAACTAACAGAAAATAGAAAAAATGATGACCCTAATTATTACCTTGTTCTTATATCGGAGTTTATGGACTCTAAAAAAATATTTAATCTTCCAATAGATAAAATGAATGAGAAATTAGATAAATTATATAATGCTTTAGATATAGAAATTATTAGGATAACAACAAAATTGTATAAAAATTTAAGAGCAGAAAATAAAAAAGAATTAAAAACTACACTTGATGAAATATATAATTTAGCAAAGGTGCAAAAACGTGAAAAGTTAATGGCAACTTATGCAAATTTATATACTACTGTATTTAACGAAAATGATAAAACACAAAAATTATTCGAAGAAATTAATGCTAATTATTTGAGTTATCGTGCAAAAAATGGATTAATTAAAATTTATAAAAATAATAATGATAAAGAAAAAGTAATTGCACTACAAAAAAGTTTTGTAAACAAACTACCCGAAGATATTGATGTTCTAGAAGATTTAATTACCATTTTATACAGCTATCAAGAATACGAACAAGCGCTAAATTATATTGATAAAGGTTTAAAAATATTTCCATATTCTTTTGTTTTAATGAAGTATAAAGGAAACATTTTACTACAACTTAAAAAAGAGAAAGAGGCATTAAAATGGTATAAAAAATCATACGCTCACGATAGTGGAAATGCAAAACTTAGAAAAAAAATAAGAGATTTAGAAAAAGAAGATGACCCTTTTGAAAAATTGATTAACAAAGATGCCTACAAATACATTGCAAAAAACAGAAATAAAACCACAGATGCAAAGTATGCTTTTAATATCTTATTAAACGAAAAAAACGTCCAACTATATAAAGAAGGTGGCTCAAAAAGTAGATCGATATATATTTATGAAATTAAGTCCGAAAAAGGCATAGAATCTTTAAAAGAATACAATTTAAACTTAGGCTATAATTACACTTTAAATAAATCGGAAATTGTAAAACCAGATGGTAAAATTGTTCCTGCAGAGCGTTCGGGTTCTAATTTAGTGTTTAATAGTTTATCTATTGGAGATGTAATTTATGTTGATTTCGAAACCTTTTCTAATAAAACTGGTCGTTTTTATAAAGATTTTTACGATACTTTTCAGACCAGTTCTTATGTACCTATTTATAAAAATATATATCGCTTAATTACTTTTAAAGGAAAAACCATAACCGCAAAAGTAGTAAATGGCACATTGGACTATGATAAGAAAAAAATGGGTAATTTTATTATACACGAATGGTCTAAATTAAATGAAAAAGTGATGGCTCCTAGCGAAAATTATATGCCTAATGATTACGACCTCGATACCACATTACACATCAGTACAATAAAATCTTGGTCCGAAATTTCTAAATGGTATTCCGATTTAGTTAGAACGCAAATTGAATATAACGATACCGTAAATAATTTATTTACCAAATTATTTCCAAATGGTTATAAAGATATTTCGGAAGAAGAAAGAGCAAGAATCATCTATTATTATATGATGAATAATCTAACGTACAGCTATGTTAGTTTTAAACAAAGTGGCTATGTTCCTCAAAAACCATCAAAAACTATTAAAACTTTACTTGGCGATTGTAAAGATTTTTCTACATTATTTTTAATTCTTGCTAGAAAAGCCGAATTAGAAACAAACTTAGTACTAATTTCTACTAGCGATTTAGGAGAGAAATATTTAATTCTTCCAAATTCTGGATTTAATCATTGTATTGTAAGAGTAATGCTAGATGGTAAAGAACAATATTTAGAATTAACCGATAATAATTTACCATTTAAAACCTTACCTAGCTCTTTAGATGGCGCTTTGGCTCTAAATATACCTTATGATGCTAACCAACCAAATTTAAACTCAAATGAACTAATTATTTTAAAAAATTTAAACTCCGAAAAAACGGTTTACAAAGCAAATATAGATATTAGCATAGGCAAAGAAAATCGAGAATTAACTGTTGAGTATATTACAAATGGTAAAATCAATTCTTCATTTAGAGATTTATTATCCGAAACTAATGAAAAAAAACTTAAAAAGGATTTAACTTCTTTCTTTGAGAAAAAAGACAATTTAGATTTAACATTG
>WFMU01000399.1 GCA_015488935.1 Flavobacteriaceae bacterium
CTTATAAATACCTGTTAAAGAATAGCATATTTATTGATAATGAGTAAAAAGTTTAAAAAATTGTTATTCTTAATGAAAACTATTTTACTTTTACAAAAAAATTACAAAAATGTAATGCGTAACAGCTTTAAAATAAATATTGCCTTTTTAATACTTACGTTTATTGGTCTTTATTTTATACCTAAGCTTTCGGTGCGTTTAAATCCAAGTAGAAGTTTAGCTTCAATTACGGTTAACTATTATTGGCAAAACGCTAGTAGTTTTGCTTTAGAAAGACAAATTACTACACCTTTAGAAACAGGTTTTTCTACCATTAAGGGTATTCAAAATATTAATTCTAAATCGAGCAAGGGTTCTGGATATATAACTTTAGAATTAGATAAATTTAGTAATATAGATATGGTGCGTTTTGAGGTTTCATCTATAATTAGGCGTTTATATAAAAAATTACCTAAACAAGCTAGTTATCCAACAGTAGAAGTAAATAAACCAGACGAAGAAAGCAACCACGCTTTTTTGTCGTATGCCATTATTGCCCCTTTAACGCCATTTGAAATACAAGAAACAACCAAAAATAAAATTGCACCAAATATAAATGGTATCAAAGGTATTAACACAACTAATATTTATGGAGCAAATCCAAAAGAATGGGTTATAAAATACCATGCCAATTATTTAAAACAATTAAATATTAGTAAAAGTGAAATTAGTACTGTTTTACGAAACTATTTTAATAAAACTAGTTTGGGTAAAATTTTTTATAATGAACAATTTTTAACTGTTGCTATTTATCCAACCACTCAAAAAATAACATGGCAAATACCTATTAAAAAAATTGGAGATCGTATTATCTATTTAACAGATATTGCCAAAATAACACAAAAAGAACAAGAAGCATATAGTTATTATAGAATAAACGGCTTAAACTCTATTAACTTATCTATTACTGCCAATAAAGGCGTTAACACAATTACACTTGCAAATACAATAGATACCAAACTTAAAAATTTACATAAAAGTTTACCTAAAGGGTTTAAAATTATTCAAAATTATAACGCTACAACTTATATTAAAAAAGAGTTAAATAAAATTTATAATAGAACAACTTATACTATTATAATATTACTATTATTTATTTTAATAGTAAGTAGAAGTTGGCGCTATTTATTAATAACCATACTAAGCTTAATAGCAAATTTAAGCATCGCTTTTTTATTGTTTTGGCTGTTTGATGTTGAAATTCAGTTGTACTCATTAGCTGGTATTACCATTTCTTTAGGTTTAATTTTAGATAATTCTATTGTTATTATAGATCATATTAAACAGCAAGGGAATAGAAACATTTTTATACCAATATTTGCTTCTACATTAACTACTATCGGTGCATTATCTATTATTTATTTTTTAGACGAAAAATATAAAGTTAATTTAATAGATTTTGCCTTGGTTATTATTATTAATTTGGGTGTATCGCTAGTAATTGCACTATTTTTAATACCAGCACTATTAGATAAAGTACCTCTTAAAATTAGACAAAAGAAAACTTCAAAATACAATAAACATTTTATTAATTTTTATGCTGGTTTTATAAAATTTACATTACGTTATAAAAAACTAATGATAAGTTTTATAATCCTTTTATTTGGCATTCCATTTTTTATGCTACCACAAAAATTAGAAAATAATGTTACATGGTATCAAAAAACCTATAATACAACATTAGGTAACAAATGGTATAGAGAAAATGTGAGACCTTATATAGATAGATATTTAGGTGGTTCGTTTAGATTATTTAATTATTATGTTTTCGAATCTGCTCAATATAATCGCAATGAACAAACCAAACTCTATATAACTGCATCAATGGAAAAAGGAGCAACCGTTCATCAAATGAATGAAGCTTTTTTACAAATTGAAAATTATTTATTACAGTTTAATCAAGTTAAACAGTTTACTACAAATGTTTATAGTGGTGATTACGCTAGAACAGAAGTTACGTTTAAAAAGGAATTTGAAAAATCTTCTTTTCCGTTTATTCTTAAAAGTAAAATGATACGTAAAGTATTAGACCTTGGTGGAATTAATTGGAGCATTTTTGGCGTTGGTAATGGTTTTAATAATGGAAGTAGCTCAAGTGACCCTATCAATTTTAGTGTTAAAGCTACAGGTTATAATTATGATGATTTAAATGTTTGGGCAGATACCCTTAAACAGAAATTATTAAAGCATCCAAGGATTCAAAAAGTAGAAATTAGAGATAATAGCACATGGCATAGAAAACCATCATACCAATATGTTTTAAATTTAGACAAAGAATTATTAGCATTATATAATAACTCACCGCAAAAAATATATCAAAACTTAAAAGAATTTACTTTGTCTAAATACCAAGATTTTAATTTAACAATTAATGGTAAATATTTACCTATACGATTTGAATCTAATGAATCTCAAAATTTCGATTTTTGGCATATTAAAAACACCTTGCTTGGTAATAAAGAAAATCCTATTTCGCTTAAAAATATTGCAACAATAACAAAAGAAAAAGAAGATGAAAATATTTATAAAAAAAATCAAGA
>WFMU01000400.1 GCA_015488935.1 Flavobacteriaceae bacterium
ATTTACTAAGATATTCGCTGCTGTATTAGCAATACCACCACCAGTCCATTCGTTGTTAAATGCAGATTGGTTAAGAGTAATAGCAACATTACCACCTTTTTTCCAACCATCTTTTACTTCTTCTTTTTTGTCTTGTGCAAAAGTTAATGTTAAGCTAAACATTAATACGATTGCAAAAATTCCTTTTTTAGTCATAATTTTTTATTTAATTGTTGTTATTTTCTTTTAAACGGCTGCAAAGATACGTTATTTTTTAAATATGTGATAAATTAAAAAGAGCTATTTCGTTTTAATTGAAATAGCTCTTTTATAAAATTATTGTTGTCTAGCAAAAGCTAAATAACTGTTTTGCTTCTGGATATAAGATGTAAGATTAAAATAGGCCTTTAAATTTATCTTTATTTGCATACATCAAATAGGCGTTTAGGATAAACACTAACGCTGCTGGAGCAATTCCAGATGGCGCCATTGCTGCATGAAATAACACCATATTTACTGCTAATGGTGCTAATAGTATTAATGCAAATGGAACGGCTTTATTTAGTATTAATAATACTCCAACTAATATTTCTAAAACACCTAATAATGGAAACATATAACCTGAAACTCCCAAACCTTGCATAAATGTTGCTGCATCTCCTTCCATTGGAGGCATTGGCATAAAATGTAAAAATTTATTTACTCCAAAGATGATTAGAACGATACCTAATACTATTCTTAAAATTAATTGTAACTTACTCATGATATTATTTTTTGATTGATTAGTGATTATTCGGTTAGTTTTGACGAACATGTTTTTGTAAACTTACAAGTGTAACATAAGTTACGACAATATTGAGTATTTTTCAGTCAATTTGTCGCTCGAAATAGATGGTATGTTTATTGTACAGAACCAATTAGAGTTGTACGTAGAAAACAATTCATTTATATATAAGATTTAAAGCAAATAAAATGACAGAATTATTAAATAAAAAAACCTTTTTAGAAAAAGTATTTAATTACGAAGTAAATAAAGAATGGAAATACGAAGGCGATGTTCCTTGTATTATCGATTTTTATGCAGATTGGTGTGGTCCTTGTAAAATGGTTGCTCCAATTTTAGAGCAATTATCCGAAGAATATAAGGGTAAAATAAACATCTATAAAGTAGATACTGAGGTAGAACAAGAACTAGCTGCTGCTTTTGCAGTACGTAGTATTCCAACAATGCTATTTTGTCCTATGGGAGAAGCTCCACAAATGGCACAAGGCGCTTTACCAAAAGCACAACTTGTACAAGTAATAAAAGATTTTTTAAAAGTGGAGAAGTAGTAGCTGATTAACAACGTATAGTGAACCGTACAAATTAATTTGTACGGTTTTTTTGTTTTATTAAAACATTTGTATTCTTATAAAGTATTTTAACTTATAATTTTATTTTCTAGCAGTCGTTCTGCAATTTGCACTGCGTTTGTTGCTGCTCCTTTTCTTAAATTATCCGAAACAATCCACATATTTAATGTTTTTGGTTGTGAGTAATCTCTACGAATTCTTCCAACAAACACAGCATCTTTACCTTGTGCATAAATTGGCATTGGATAGGTGTTGGTATCTAAATTATCTTGTACTACAACACCATCTGTATGATGTAATAATTTTCTAATTTCACTTGCATCAAACTCCTTTTCAAATTCTATATTTACAGCTTCACTATGTCCGCCAACTACAGGTATTCTTACTGCTGTAGCGGTAATTGCAATCGTTTTGTCGTTTAGTATTTTTTGTGTTTCTCGAACTAATTTCATTTCTTCTTTGGTATAGCCGTTTTCTTCAAAAACATCGCAATGAGGTATGGCATTTTTATGAATTGGATATGCATAAGCCATTTCACCTGCTACATTATTGTGTTCGTTTTCTAATTGTTGTACTGCTTTTACACCAGTTCCTGTGATGGATTGGTATGTAGAAATTACCAAACGTTTTATACCATATTTTTGATGTAATGGTGCCAATGCCATTACCAGTTGAATGGTAGAACAATTTGGATTTGCAATAATTTTATCTTCTTTTGTAATGTTATCTGCATTAATTTCTGGAACTACTAATTTTTTTGTTGCATCCATTCGCCAAGCAGAAGAGTTATCGATTACTACGGTACCAACTTCCGCAAATTTTGGTGCCCATTCTAAAGAGGTGTATCCTCCTGCAGAAAATAATGCAATGGTTGGTTTTTTTGAAACGGCTTCTTCTAAACCAATTACTTTATGGATTTTTCCTTTAAATTCCATTTCTTTTCCAACAGATTTCTCTGAAGCTACTACCAATAATTCTGTTATTGGAAAATTTCGTTCTGCTAATACTTGCAGCATGATGTTTCCTACCATTCCTGTTGCTCCTACTACGGCTACTTTCATACGAATTAAATTTGTTGACTTGCTCTATAAAACAAGTCTAAGATTAGATATTTTAGTAGCAAAAGTAGTAAATTGCCACAAATTTAATAACGAAATTGAAATGATTATCATCTATAAAAAAACAAAACAATTTAAATATACCTACGTTTACCGAAGAGATTATCGAAAATTTGAAGATGCTTTTTTAATAAATACCATTGTTGCTTTGGACTATCTTTACGAGAATGATATTTTGTTGGTAAATTATAAAGCTCGGTTTTCTAAGGAGCAAAATGAGGATATACATGTTAATATTATTGATGTTTTGGTAGATGAAACTAAAGAACCTGTTTTTATTAGACAATTTCATAAAAATCAGTACCAACCTGCTACAAATACTATTTTTTTTAACGATACACAAGGTGCAACATTTAGAAAAAATTACAGAAAACGATTTACGCCAGATAATAAAGGGTACAATTCGCCATTGGCATTATTTGCACATGAAATTATTCATTGTTACCACGAATTATATGATTTGGAAAATTATAATAAAAGAAGACAAAATAAATCAACAAAAGGTAGAAAAGTGGTGCCTTCTGGAGCAGATTTATCGTATCCGAATAAAGAAGAAGAATTGGTAATCTTATTAACTAACCAAGTTGTAAAAAAATTAGGCGAAGATATTAGAACCAACTACGGTCGTAATTATTACGATGTAGATAATGTTTTGTCCACTCGTGAGAGGATTGTTTAAAATGAATAGTAAATTATATTTTTTTGTTTATGGCTTTGAGCGTTACAATAAGAACCCTTAAGTTTGCCTAATATTAATTTTACCATTTAAAAATCTAAAATGCAAAATTTGAAAAAATTTTGTGGTCTTCGATTTATAAAACAACTTCGAGCTAAGAAATTAGCCATTATTGATTGTTCTATACCGTTTTTATTTCATTTTCTTCTTTCAAGTTCCATTTCAAATATTAATCTTTTTTTCTTTGAAAATCTTCTACCTTTATTAAACCTTGAATTCATTTCATCTTCATATAATTCTTCAATTACAAACTTTAATTCTTCATTGCTTAATTCATTTGGCTCTTTGAAATGTAAATTTTCACCAAATTCAGATTGCTCAAGAGTTTCATTTTCCAATTCATACACCTTATCTATTGGTTTTTCTATTTTCACTTCAATTATTTCATAATCTTTTTTTGGCAGTTTTGATTTTCCAATTATTTTTAAATAATCATCTAGAATTCGTTTTTCGACAAATATTTTTCCACCACCAAATTTATGACGGTCTGACATATTCTTTTTAACTCCTGAAATCCAATATTCATTTCCGGTTTCTAATTCGAAATAATTTCCACTAATCCCTGTTCCATTAAGGCTTTGAAACCCTTTTCCGTCAAAATATATTGTCTTTCCACTTTTAGAGAAAGAAACAAGTCCAATACAGGCAAACCCATTGTCAGAATATCCGCTTTTTAGTTCTATATATTTGATTTCTTGTTTCATATTATCTTTTCCTATAAGTTTCAAAATCAGTAATTTGGTTGTTTGTTAAATTATCTTCAATAAATTGAATTCCTTCATTAGTTAATCTTCCAGCAAAGTGGAATGGGTTCCATTTTTCGAATTTAATAAACAGTTGATTTACAAAATGAGAATTGTTGAAATCAATTTCTTGTCCTGATTCAAAATGATTTTCTTTCATCAAAATATTTTCAAATCTTTGACTTGGTGGTGTATGAGTAATCATTATTCCAAGAAAATCGCCATCTCCATTATACGATTG
>WFMU01000401.1 GCA_015488935.1 Flavobacteriaceae bacterium
AACATGAATTAGAAGAAAAAAGTAACAAGAGTATAGAAATTTTAAGCGTAGGCAATAGCAATGAAAAATTTTATACTCTTGTGGGAAATATAGCAATAAATCTGTAAAAAAAATATACTTAAATGTTTCTTATAAGAATAAACACGATAAAACTTAAATGTTAGCTTAGCATTGGCAAGCGTTGGCAAATGAATTGGCAAAGCGGCAATTTTACATAATGGCTAATTATAGTACATTGGACTTAAAATTTTCTGATAGTAAAAGCAAAAATAAAAATAATGTTATAAATGATAATTTTGAATGTTACTTGAATATTTACACATAATATTAATTATAGCTACAATGGAACTTTAAATTTTCTAAGCCGTAATTTCTTTTAACATAATTGTTGACGATATAGACCTAAAGGCACTATATCTACAATTATGTAAAATAGCCCGAAATACGGCTATACATAAATTACTCTAATTGTACTATAATTAATATTATGTTAAATAGAGTTTTTTAAAACATACTCTATCAAATAAAAAACTAATAAATTTTAAAATATTATGTAATTTTACAGTACCCTATAATATATAAGTTATGAATTCCTTAAATTATACAAAACAAAATCATCATTTAGGATTTGTTTTCGGAAAACGTTATAAAAACCTTTTTAATGAAGTTTCTAGCGCTAGTATTGTTTTATATCGAATTGCCTTCGGTATTATTATGTGCTACGAAATATATCGCTATTTTAAATATAACTGGATAGCTAGATATTGGATAAATACAAAGTATAATTTCACCTATTGGCCTTTCGATTTTATCAAACCTCTTTCTGGTAATGGTATGTATTTTCTTTTTGGATTTATGGCTATATTAGCACTATTTATTATGATTGGTTTTTTATATCGAATTAGTACAATTTTATTCTTTTTGAGCTTTACTTATATGTTTTTGTTAGAACAAAGCCGTTATTTAAATCACTTTTACTTGATTGTATTATTGAGTTTTGTACTTATTTTTATTCCTGCTAATCGTAGTTTTTCTATTGATTCTAAGTTGTTTAAAGGTATTAAATCGAATACAATTCCTCTTTGGAGCTTATGGCTTTTGCGCTTTATGGTTGCCATTCCTTTGTTTTACGGCGGTATTGCTAAAATAAATGCGGATTGGCTTGTTGGACAACCTTTGGAAATATGGCTTTCTAAAGATCTTGATTTCCCAATAATTGGACGCTTTTTTACTGAGAAATGGATGATTTTATTTATGTCGTACGCAGGTTTGGTATTAGATTTATTATTTATTCCTTTACTTCTATTTAAACGTACTCGAATTTTTGGCTTTGCTATTGGTCTTTTATTTCATTTAATGAATTCTAGACTATTTTCTATTGGTATTTTTCCTTGGTTTATGATGGCTTCTACTACTTTGTTTTTTTCGCCTGATTGGCCCATTCGCCTTATAAATTATTTTCGAAGTTCTAAAATTCCATCAACAACTAAAAATATTTCCATTGAACGCCTTGCCCCTAAACAAAAACAAACAATTATTGCTTTAAGTATTTGGGTTTTGTTAATGCTTCTTATACCACTGCGTCATTTTGTAATTCCTGGTAATGTAAGCTGGACAGAATGTGGTCATAAATATGCTTGGCACATGAAATTACGTACAAAACGTGCTAAAGGAGTTTTTATCGTATCTGCTTTGGATTCTAGTTTTACAAAACGTATTTCCACTACACATATACTACCCAAATGGCAACAAAAAAGAGTTCTTGCTCGTCCACCTCTTATTTGGCAATTTGCTAATAAATTACAACGCGATTATGCCAAAAAAGGTATCGATGTTGCAGTATATGCCGATATTCAAGCAAAACTAAACGGCAGAGCTTATCAACAGTTTACAGATGCAAGTGTTGATTTAACAAAAGTACCTTATCCTATTTTTTTAGCAGATTGGATTTTACCTTTAAAAACTGAGTTGAAATGATTGATGCATTGTGAATGTTGAGTTATCAATGTTGAATTTTTAATTATACAACAAATATTGAAGGTAAAGCTGTTTTGCCAAAACAACTTTACCCAAAATAGCAACTACTATTATTTTTATTTATAGCCATTTTAAAAAATAATCCATCATATCTTCTTTAAGTTCGTAATGCAATTTTATATACGTTTTCATATCATCTCGCAGCAAATTTTGTTGATTTTGTAATGTACCATCTATATTTTCTGAATAATCTGCGGTACTAATATTTTTCATTTTACTATTACATCGATGTATCAATTTTGAAATGACATCTTGTTCTATCATTATTCTATTTTGAAATGTTTCTAAAGGTTTTAATGCTCTTACTTCATTTTCTCTACTTGCAATTTCTTCTAATTTTTCTTGAAATGTTTCCATTTCTCCTTTGTGAAATCGCAATTCGCGTTTCCATGTTTCTAAATTGAATTTTAAATCACTTAAATAAGCTATTTTAGTATGCATAATATATTGTGTTTTATTGATTATTGTTGTGTTGTTTTATTACTTCTTGTTGTACATTGCTTGGCACTGGTTCAAATGCCACAGATTTAATACTAAATGTACCTTTTCCTTGTGTTAACGACCTTAAATCTGTAGAGAAACGGTATAAAGCGGCTTTTGGTGTTTTTGCTTTAATAACTTGGTATTTTCCTTTCGATTCTATACCTAATATAATAGATCTTCTAGATTGCAAATCTGTCATAACATTTCCTAATACTTCTTCTGGAACGTTTATTTCTAGTGTGTTTATTGGTTCTAATAATTTCGGATTGGCATTTTCAAAAGCTTCTTTAAAGGCGTGTCCAGCAGCTATTTTAAACGAAATATCATTAGAATCAACAGAGTGCATTTTACCATCGTAAACCATAACGCGTACATCTCTAACATACGAGCCTGTTAGTGGTCCATTTTCCATTACTTCAAGTATTCCTTTCATTACAGCAGGTAAATATCTACTGTCAATAACTCCTCCTACAATACAATTATAAAAAATTAGTTTTCCTCCCCATTTTAAATCTACTTCTTCTTTACCTCTAATATTAAATCCTTCAGGTTCTGCCATACCCTCATAAAATGGTTCTATTTTTAGGTGTACTTCGGCAAACTGTCCTGCACCACCAGATTGTTTTTTGTGTTTATAGCTACTCGATGATGAGCGTTGTATGGTTTCTCTATATACTATTTTTGGTTTTTCAAAAACAGCTTCAATACCATGTTCGTGCTTTAATAACCAATCTATTGTTGCCAAATGCAATTCTCCTTGACAAGATATTAACTGTTGTTTTAATTCGTTAGAATATTCTAAAATAATTGTTGGGTCTTCTAAACTCATTTTCTTTAATATTTCAATGAGTTTTTCTTCGTTTTTAACTTCTTTTGCCTTAACGGATTTGGTTACTCTAATTTCTGGATAGGTAATTGGTTTTACTTTTATATTTCCTGTAACACTAAGTGTATCGTTTGTTATGGTATTTTTTAATTTTAGCGTTACTCCAATATCACCTGTACTCAATTTTTCTACTTGCTCTCTTCTTTTACCATCCATTACAAATAATTGGTTGATGGTTTCGGTTTCTTCTGTACGTGCGTTTATTAGCTTGTCATTTTGCTTTAATTCACCTGATTTTACTTTAAAGAAGGAAATTTGTCCTACATTTTGCTCGTACATTGTTTTAAATATAAAAATACTTGTTTCGGCTTCTATAGAGCGATTTATTAATTCACCATTTATGGTTTGCTCTGGTTTTAAATCTGCGGCGGCTGGTGCTACATTATCTATAAATCCCATAAGTCTTCCACTTCCCATATCGTTTAATGCAGAGATGCAAAATACAGGAAATAATTCGTGATTTAGCATTCCTTTTTTAATACCTGCTCGCATTTCGTCTTCGTTTAATGTTCCTTTATCAAAAAAGAGCTCCATTAAATCTTCGTCGTTTTCTGCTGCTTTTTCTACCAATTCATTATGTAGCATTTCTGCTTGTTCTTTTTGATTGTCTGGTATCGCTAATTTCTCTGGCTTTCCTCCTGCTTCACCAAATTTGTACATTTTCATTTTGAGTACATCAATAATACATTGTGCACCATCTACAATAAGTGGATATTGTATTTTTATAGCATTTTTACCAACCATTTGTACAATACTCGCAAAGGCATCATCAAAATTAGCATTTTTATGGTCTATTTGATTAATTACAAATAGACTTGGTTTTTGGTACTTATCTATATAATCCCAAATTATTTCGGAACCAGATTCAATACCATATTGTGCGTTTACAAGCATAACTACCGTATCTGCTACACGCATGGTTGATGCTATCTCGCCAATAAAGTCGTCTAGTCCTGGAGTGTCAATAATGTTAATTTTGTAATTTCGCCATTCGGTATGTACTGGTGTGGCGAACACCGAAGTCTGTTTTTCTTTTTCAATGTCGTGATAGTCGCTCACCGTATTTTTTTCTTCTACAGTTCCGCGACGTTTGACTAATCCAGCTTCAAAGAGCATTGTTTCTGTTAGCGTTGTCTTACCACTACCGTGTGCACCAACAAAAGCAACATTTTTAATGTGTTTGGCATCGTATATTTTCATAATGATGATATTAAAATTAATAGTATAAAGTTACAACTATGTAACTTCCTAAAACATGATATTTATTAGGTTTTTTTTTAGATTTAATACTAAAAACCTTTTTCTTTTTTTTTGAGAATTAAC
>WFMU01000402.1 GCA_015488935.1 Flavobacteriaceae bacterium
ATATTAGATACTTCAAAAAAAGAATCGAATACACCTATTAATTTAACGGAACTCTGTCTTCCTTTATTAATCACATACGTGTCTAATATTACTTCTGGACTGGATACTTTTACGGATGGAATATTTTTATTAATACTATACACATCCAACAAATCTAAACCTTTAGAAAAACGTTTTGTTTCTGTTTTGCCTTTATCATCGGTGCTAGAATTTTCTTTTTCTTTATCAGGAATTGGCGTTACAACAATATTATTAACACCAACCAATTCTAATTGCGATAGTATTTCTTTTTCTGCACCTTTTCCAATAGCAAGCATGGTTATTACAGCAGCAACACCAAAAATAATTCCTAAAGCAGTTAAAAAAGTACGGACTTTATTCGTTTTTATTACACGAAATGCTTCACTAAAATTAGATTTTAGTTTTTCTAAAAGTATTTTGTCTATCATTTTAGTGGAATTATACTTTTTTCTTCCTGTCCTTCTGGCATATTGAGATATATGATTTCTTTTTCTTTTAAACCTTTGGTTACAATAACCTCATCGTTATTAGAAATTCCCAATTCTATTTGCTTTTTTTGAATGGAGTATCCAGATTTTAAATAAACATAGCTAATGGAGTCTTTAGAAAATACAGATTCTAATGGAATAATTAATACATTTTCTACTTTATTGGTTAGTATTCGGTTAGAAGTGGTCATTCCTGGTTTTATATTCTTATCAATTTCATTGAGTTTTACCAATACTTGAAAAACTTTAATATCGGAGCCTCTTTTCTTTTCGCCAACATTAGCCACATTGGTAATCACCCCATCTAATTCTACATCTGGAAATGCATCAAATCCGACTTTTACAGGCAACCCTTTTTTTATTTGTCGAATATCTACTTCATTTGCATAAGTTTTTGATTCCATTTTTGTTAAATCTGGTAAACTTGCTATTGCAGGATTCCATGGGCTTATCGAAGATCCTACTTTTCGTTTAGTACCATCCCAATTTTTAACATAAGTTATCATACCATCCGACTCGGAATGTATGGTAAACGACTCTCGTAATTCTATTAAATCTTTTAATTTCTTCTTTATTTTTGATACTTCGGTACCTACTTCTACCATTTTTGCTTTGGCTTGTCGTTGTTTTATTTCGTAATTTTCTTTTTGTTCTCCAATATCTCGTTCTAGTTTTTCTACTTTTATTTCTAATTTTTTTATGGTTGCTGGAGGTTCGTAAATAGATTGTTTTAATTCTAATTTTGTTTCTTCTATTTGAAACAACATATCTTTTATGGTATTTCTATTTTGTTTTAAGGATAATGTTGTATCTAGTTTTTGCTGTGTGTATTTTGATTCTGCAGTTTCTAAATTTAAACGAGCATCAATAATTTGCTCGTTAACAGCAGAGGGATCTAATCTTCCTACATAGTCTCCTGCTTTAATTACTGTTCCTTCTGGTATTAAATCTTGAATTTTTACATCTCTCAATTTAAATTTTCTTAGGTTCGATGGGCCTTTTATTTTTTTTAAACTTGTAGATTGTACTTCTCCAGAAATAATTACTTCGCTAATAAAATCTCCTTTTTTTACTGTTGTTGTAATAGATACATTTCCTGCAGTTTTCTTGTTGTAAAATGAATATAAGACTGCTAGTATTCCAATTATTGCTATTGCAATTAGTATTCTTTTTTTATTCATATTTGGTTAGGGTTCGTTAATTCTTCAAATTTAACAAAAAAAGAGTGCAAAAAGCACCCTTTTCATTGTTAATAAACTCCTAATTTTAAGAAATAGTATCTATAATTGTATTTAAAGTTTTACTTGGTCGCATTGCGGTTTGCATTTTTGCTTCATTTGGCACATAATATCCACCAATATCTACTGGTTTTCCTTGTGCAGCTATTAGCTCAGCAACAATATTTGCTTCATTTTCTTTTAATGCTTTTACAACAGTTGTAAATTCTGCTTTTAAGGCTTCATTTTTATTCTGCTCAGCAAGTGCTTCTGCCCAATACATTGCTAAATAATAATGACTTCCTCTATTATCTATTTCATTTACTTTTCGTGATGGTGATTTTTTATTTTCTAAATATTTATCTGTTGCATCGTCTAAAGTTTCTGATAATACTAATGCTTTTTCATTATTGTATTTATTACCGAGATGTTCTAACGATACTGCTAGAGCTAAAAATTCTCCGAGTGAATCCCAACGTAAGTGTCCTTCTTCTAAAAATTGTTGTACGTGTTTTGGTGCAGAACCTCCTGCGCCTGTTTCAAACAATCCGCCACCTTGCATTAACGGAACTATAGAAAGCATTTTTGCACTTGTTCCTAATTCTAGTATTGGAAATAAATCGGTTAAATAATCTCTTAGTACATTTCCTGTAACAGAAATAGTATCTTTTCCTTCTTTTATTCTTTTTAAAGTGAATAAAGTTGCTTCGCGAGGAGGCATTATTTTTATTTCTAATCCTTCGGTATTGTGCTGAGGTAAATAAGTATTTATTTTTTTGATAATTTCTGCATCGTGTGCTCTTTTTTCATCTAACCAAAATACGGTTGGTGTTTGTGTTGCTCTTGCTCTTGTAACCGCTAATTTAATCCAATCTTGAATTGGTAAATCTTTGGCTTGACACATTCTCCAGATATCTCCTTCTTCTACATTATGTTGCATTAGTACAGTACCATTTGCATCGATTACTTTTACTTTTCCGTCTGCTTGAATTTCAAAAGTTTTATCGTGCGACCCATATTCTTCTGCTTTTTGTGCCATTAATCCTACATTTGGAACAGTTCCCATGGTAGTTGGGTCAAATGCACCATTTTCTTTACAGAAATTTATAGTTGCCGAATAAATACTTGCATAGCTACTATCTGGAATTACGGCTTTGGTATCTTGCTGCTTTCCTTCTTTGTTCCACATTTGCCCTGATGTTCTAATCATTGCTGGCATAGATGCATCAATAATTACATCACTTGGTACGTGTAAATTAGTAATTCCTTTGTCTGAATTTACCATGGCTAAATCTGGTCTTGTTGCATAAGCTGCTGCAATATCTGCTTCAATTTCTTTTTGTTTTGCTTCTGGTAATTCTTTTATTTTTCCTAATAGGTTTCCAAAACCATTATTTACATCTACACCAATTTCTTCGAATGTTGCTTCATGTTTTGCAAATACATCTTTAAAGTAAACACGAACTGCATGTCCAAAAATAATTGGGTCACTTACTTTCATCATGGTTGCTTTCATGTGCAACGACAATAATACGCCTTGTTCTTTAGCTTCTGAAATTTCTTTTTCTAAAAAGTTTAATAACACTTTTTTACTCAATACGGTTGCATCAATTA
>WFMU01000403.1 GCA_015488935.1 Flavobacteriaceae bacterium
ACATAAGATTACGCTATCAAAAAAAATCAAGAAAATCCAAAAATACTTTACAATCTCCTTTTAATAATAGAATTGTTTTTGTATTTTCGCGCACTAAATTTAAACGAAAAATAAAAATGGCAATATTAGCAAAAATAAGAAAACGTCCTATTTACTTAATAATGATTATTGGACTAGCATTATTTGCTTTTGTATTAAGTGGGATATTTAAAGGAAACGGACCTACTAGAAACAGTATAGGTACTGTAAATGGTGAGGAAATTAGTAGTAGCGAATTTGCAAAACAATTAGAAGCTCAAAAACAAAATGGATCTACCTCTTTACAAAATGTAAATACGGTTTGGAATCGTTTGGTTAAAGAGCAAGTTTATAAAACACAGTTAGAAAAAGCTGGTATTGTTATTGGAGAAAAAGATATTTGGGATAGTATGATTAATAACACATCCATTCAAAACGATGCTAGATTTAAAGATGAATCTGGCCTTTTTGACGAAAATAAATTAAAAGAATTTATAGCAACGCTAAAAGACAATAAAGACACTCCGCAAGGAAAACAACAATGGGCAAGTTGGGTTAATTATGAAAATAATATTAAATCCAATCTAGAACAAACTACCTATAACAATTTAGTTAAAGCAGGGCTAACCGCTTCACTAAAAGAAGGAGAAAGAAAATACTTTTCGGAAAATACAAGTGCCAATATTAAATATGTTTTTGAACCTTATAGTTCTATAAAAAATGATGAAGTTCCTGTTTCTGATAGCGAAATTACAAAATACATAAGTGCACATCCAGAAATTTTTAAAATGGAAGCAAGTACCGATATTGATTTTGTAAAATTTGAAGTTAATCCATCGCCAGAAGATATAAAAAAGACAAAAGATGATTTACAACGAATCATTGAAAACCACGAAGAATGGAATAAAGCTGCAAAAGTAAAAGAAATGATTCACGGCTTTAAAAATGCAAAAAATGTTAAAGAATTTGTAAATGAATATTCCGATACACCCTATGTTGATAAAGTATATTTTAAAACCGATTTACCAGCAGGAATATACGATACTATTGCAGCACTACCAGATGGCAGTGTATATGGCCCATATAAAGATGGTGACTATTTTAAACTAGCAAAAGTAATTGACAAAAAAGGACTTCGCTCTGCAAAAAGTAGCCATATATTAATTGCCTATGCTGGAGCATCTAGAGCAAATCCAAAAATTACAAGAACAAGAGAAGAAGCAGAAAAATTAGCAAAGAAAATAAAAGCCGAAGTAAATGCAACAAACTTTGCAGATAAAGCAAAAGAACTTTCGGACGGACCAAGTAGTACAAAAGGAGGAGATATTGGATGGTCTAAAGAAAATGGTGCTCTAGCAGAAAAATATAAAGAATATATTTTTAGTCATAAAAAAGGAGATATTGGATTGGTAGAAACAAGTTTTGGATTCCATATTATAAAAGTAGATGATACAAAATTAGAAGATGGACTTCACTTAGGAATTGTAGCAAGAAAGATTGAAGCATCTGAAGAAACAGACAGTAAAATTTACCAAGCAGCAGAAACATTTGCATCGGATTTAACCAATGGTAAAAATATAATCGATTTAGCAAAAGAAAAAAATTATAAAATTCAATCTGCAACTGATATTGCAATGTTTAGTGAAAATATTGCAGGAATGGGAAATCAAAGAGAAATTGTTAAGTGGACCTTTGATAAAAACACAAAAGTAGGAGATATAAAAAGATTTGATTTAGGGAATGGTGATTATGCCGTAGTAATACTTAAAAATAAATATGCTAAAGGACTTATGCCGCTTAAAAAAGCAAAACTTAGAGTATTACCAATACTACAAAAACAGAAAAAAGCAAAAATTATTCGCGAAAAAATGCAAGGTAACACTATAGAAGATATAGCAAAATCGGTAAATAAAACCGTGGTTACTGCAAATGAAGTGTCAGTTTCTAATCCAGCATTAACAGTTGGCGGCAGAGACCTAAATATTGTTGGAGCAATACTTTATATGAAAGAAGGTGATTTAAAATTATTAGATGGAGATAATGGTGTTTATGCACTTAAAATTTTGAAGAAAAATGCACCTTACAAATTAAAAAGATTTGATACCTATACAAACAATCTAACAACAGAATTAAAAAACAAAAGTTCAAAAATATATGACGCTCTAAAAAAATCAAGCGACATAGAGGATAACCGAACCCTTTTCTATTAAAAAAATAGAAAAAAATATTAAAAAGCAAAATAAGTTTACTTATATTTGCATAACTGAAAACAATTACCCAATAAATTGGTATTGTATTGAAAATTAAAATATAAACTTTAATTAATTTAAAATGAAACATTTAAAAAGAATTCTATTCGTATTTTTAATCGCGTTCGCGGTTACAAATCTGCAAGCTCAAGATGAAAACAATCCTTGGTCGCTTGATTTCGGTACTAATGCCGTTGACTTTTATCCTACCAATCATCCCTCAATGGTAACTCCTAATGGGAATAGTACAACATGGTTTGATAATTTTAATAATGCAAAAGATCACTACAACTTCCTTGCAAGTCCTATTTCAAGAATTCATGTAGGTAAGTACATTGCTGATGGATTTTCTTTAGGTGCTGCAGCATCTTTTAATAATATCACAAAAGTAGGTGATGCAAGAATTGCTGACCAAGCATATATTGGTTTAGACATGGACATTAGATACGATCTTAACAAATTAATTGGAGATACAAAATGGTTTGACCCTTATGCAACTATTGGTGGTGGTTATACTATCATGGATGATAAAGGAAACGGAACATTAAATGGAGGTTTAGGATTAAACTTCTGGTTTACTGAAAATATCGGTCTTAACTTACAATCTAACTACAAACATTCTTTTGATGACACGCGTCAATTACCACATTTCCAACACGCTTTAGGATTAATCCTTAAATTTGGTGGAACAGATACTGACGGTGATGGTATATACGACAAAGACGATGCTTGTCCAGAAGTAGCAGGATTAAAAGAATTTAACGGATGTCCAGATGCAGATGGTGATGGAATAAAAGATTCTGAAGATGCTTGTCCAAATGTAGCAGGTACAGCAGAAATGAACGGTTGTCCAGATACAGACGGTGATGGCATTGCAGATAAAGACGATGCTTGTGTTGATGTAAAAGGAACTAAAGCAAACAACGGTTGCCCAGATACTGATGGCGATGGTGTGATTGACAGTAAAGATAAATGCCCTAAAGAAAAAGGAGCAAAAGCTAACAATGGTTGTCCTTGGCCAGATACTGACGGAGATGGTGTATTAGATAAAGATGATAACTGTCCAAAAGTAAAAGGTATCAAAGCTAACAAAGGATGTCCTGAAGTAAAAGTTGCACCAAAACCAGTTGAAGTAATTACTACTGAAGCAAAAGCAAAATTAGATGCTTATGCAAAAACAATATACTTTAACTCTGGTAAATCTACATTTAAAAATGGAGTTAGACCAAAATTAGATGCTATCTATGAAATTATGAAAGAATATCCAAATGCTAACTTTAGTATTGATGGACATACAGATAGTCAAGGTTCTGCTTCTTTAAACAAAAAATTATCAGAAAGAAGAGCAGCTGCAGTAAAAGACTACTTAATTGCTAAAGGTCTAAGTTCTGCAAGATTGTCTTCATACGGATTTGGTGAAGACTACCCAATTGCAACTAACAAAACTAGTGCAGGTAGAGCAAAAAATAGAAGAGTTGAAATTAGATTAATAAAATAATCTAAGACTTACAAACTAATTGTAAAAGCCGTTCACCATTTGGTGAACGGCTTTTTATTTTAGTACCTTTGTTATATGCAAAATTATATTACAACCGTAGTTAAAAACATTATTGCTACCAATAGCAATACTGCCAATTTAACTATTATTCTTCCTAGTAAACGTGCAGGTGTATTTGTAAAACAAGCATTTAAAAAGAATTTAAAACCCTTCTCTTTTTTACCAAATATAATTAGCATAGAAGATTTTATTGCAGAAGTATCTCAAATTCAAAAAACAGATAACCTTACTACCTTATTTGAATTTTATAAAATATACCTAGAAAACACACCCAAAACAAAAATAGATAGCTTCGAAAATTTCTCAAATTGGGCTACTATATTAATACAAGATTTTAATGAAATTGATCGATTTTTAATCGAACCAAAATATATATTCTCTTACATAAAAGATATAAATAGAATAGAAAAATGGTTTACCAAAAATAATAATGAAACAACATTAACAAAAAACTACCTATCCTTTTTTGATTATGTACAAATTTATTATACAAAATTATACGAACATTTATTAAAACAAAAAAAAGGATACCAAGGATTACAATATAGAGAAGCAGAAAAAAATATTGAGTATTATATTGCAAAAAATAAAAATAATAAAATTGCTTTTGTAGGATTTAATGCATTAAATAAAGCAGAAGAAAATATCTTTAAAAAGTTATTGGATGAAGATATTGCAAGTATCTACTTTGATATTGATGCATTTTATATAAAAGAAAATATTGCTGCAGCAAACTTTATTTCTAAATACAAAGCAAATTGGAATTACTTTCAAAAAAGAGAATTTCAATCGATAACAGATGATTTTCAAAAAACAAAAAAAATAGAAGTTATTGGAATTCCAAAAAATATTTCGCAAATAAAACAAGTAGGAGCCATCTTGCAAAACGAAATAACAGATAAAAATTACGATAATACAGCCATCGTATTAGCTAATGAAACCTTACTAACAGCAACACTAAATGCATTACCTAAAGAAGTTAAAAGTGCAAATATTACCATGGGTTACGCACTTAAAAATATTATTTTAGCAGACTTTTTTTCGCTGTGGTTTAAAATGCATCGCAATAAAGAGAAAA
>WFMU01000404.1 GCA_015488935.1 Flavobacteriaceae bacterium
CTTACTGCTTACCGAAAACAATTAATAACAAGTAGTAGTTCGTAAATTAAGAATAGTATTTTTTAAGTTCGTATAGTTTAAATCTGTAATAAATACAATGTTTTGTCAAAAATAAACCTAAACCCTTGGCAGTATCTAATTATCTCTTTTTTGATATTAATACTTTTTGGTACAATTATATTACAACTTCCTTTTGTAACACACACAAACAAAATTACAACTATTGATGCTTGTTTTACAGCAACTTCTGCAATTTGTGTAACAGGTTTAACCACAGTTTCCACTTCTGGATTTAATCTATTTGGACAATTAAGTTTACTGCTTTTAATGCAATTAGGAGCTATTGGAATTATGACTTTAACTTCTTCATTTTTAATCGCTTTTAGAGGTAAATTAAGCTTAAAACACAAAATAAGTTTTTCTAAATTACAAGAAAATTACGAAATAAAAGATGCAAATAGTATCTTAAAAAGTATCTTAAAAATTACTTTTATAACCGAATTTATTGGTTTTATATTTTTAACTTTTGGATTTTTATTAGAAGGATTACCTATAAAATCTGCACTATACCAAGGTTTTTTTCACAGTATTTCTGCTTTTTGTAATGCAGGTTTTTCTACTTACGATACAAGTATTGTAAATCTAAATCCACTAATAAAATTTACTATAAGCTTTTTAATTATTATAGGAAGTTTAGGCTATTTTGTAATCTATGAATTGATGGAAAAACATAAACATCACAGAAAATTGAGCTTTCATAGTAAAATTGTAATAACAACAACCATTATACTTGTGCTAGGAGGAACTCTTTTACTGTTGCTATTTGAAAATGGAAACATGAATTTTACCGATAGCTTTTTCCAATCTGTAACTACAAGAACAGCTGGTTTTAACTCGGTAGATTTAACAAAATTAAACTATGCTTCTATTTTCTTAATTTTACTTTTAATGTTTATTGGAGCATCGCCAGGTTCTACAGGTGGCGGAATAAAAACAACAACCTTTTTTGTTATTATCATTTCCATTTTCTCTATTTTAAAAGGAAGAACGAAAGTGGTAATATATAACAGAACCATCTCTATAAAACAAATTATCAAAGCATTTGCCACCTCTTTTATCTACTTTGGAATTATAGTTCTTGGCGTAATTTTATTATTACAAGAAAGTAAATTTTCATTACAAGAAACCTTATTCGAAGTTATTTCGGCAATGGGAACTGTTGGTTTAAGTTTAGGCATAACACCAAATTTAGACACCTATGGAAAAATTATTATTATTGCATTAATGTTCATTGGTAGGCTGGGTCCAGCATCTCTAGCATTGGCCACCATGAGAAAAGAAAAACAACTCAAAATAAAATATCCAGAAGGAAATATTTATTAAAATTTATACATTATGAAATACGATATCGCAATTATTGGCTTAGGAACATTTGGTTTTGAATTAGCTGCTAATTTAGCTAAAGCTGGACATGGAATACTTGCCATTGATATAGATGAAAAAAAAATAAATGCTATTAAAGATTTTGTTCCTGTTGCTGTACAAGCAGATGTTACAGATAAAGATGTCTTGGAAAAATTAGAAATCGACAAATTTGATAAAGTCATTTTTGGAATGAGTAATGCTTTAGAAACCATTATTTTATCGATAACTCTAATGAAAAAAATGAAAGTAAAATATATTATTGCTAAAGCAAACACCTATATAAAAAAAGAAATATTACTTAAAATTGGAGCAGATAAAGTAGTATTACCAGAAATAGCTACCGCCATTCGTTTAGCCGATAAAATTTCTCATCCAACCATATTAGAAAAGTATGAACTAGATGCCAATAATTCTTTATTAGAAGTAGTAGTACCAAATAAATTTATTGGCAAAACATTACATCAATTAGATTTAAGAAAAAAACATGGTATCAATGTAGTGATGAAAAAAGACGACAAAAAAACAGAGGTCGTTAGCGACCCAAACGTTGCATTTAAACAAGGCGACATTGTATTTGTTATTGGCTCGGTTTCGGTAATTGAAAACCTTTTTGTATAAAAATTATTCCATAATTATTTTTTGGAATTCATAATGAACTAGCCAACAATATTTACAATTTTACCAGGAACAACAATCACTTTTTTAGGCGTTCTACCGTCTAATTGCTTTTGAGTACGTTCGTCTGCCATTACTGCTGCTTCTATTTCTTCTTTGCTGAGGTCTAAAGATAAATCTAAAGTAAAACGCATTTTTCCATTAAAAGAAATAGGATAGGTTTTATTGGATTCTACCAAATGTTTAGCATCAAATTCTGGATATGCTACGGTTGAAATACTTCCTTTATGTCCTAATTTTTCCCATAATTCTTCTGCAATATGTGGTGCATAAGGCGAAATTAATACCAATAATGGCTCTAAAATTGCACGGTGATTGCATTTTTGTTGTGTGAGCTCATTAACCGCAATCATAAACGAACTTACCGAAGTATTAAAAGAAAAATTAGCAATATCTTCATCTACTTTTTTGATGGTTTTATGTAAAGTTTTTAGACTTTCTTTACTTGGCTCTTCTTCCGAAATATGTGCAATACCATTGTCGCCTATTTGATATAATTTCCATAATTTTTTAAGGAAAGAATACACACCAGAAATACCAGAGGTTTTCCATGGTTTAGATTGTTCTAAAGGTCCTAAAAACATTTCGAATAATCGTAAACTGTCTGCTCCGTATTCTTCGCAAATTAAATCTGGATTTACCACATTGTATTTGGATTTAGACATTTTTTCTACTTCTCTACCAACGATGTATTTCCCATCTTCTAAAATAAATTCTACATCTTTATATTCTTTTCTCGATTTTTTAAAGGCTTCAACATCTAATTCATTTGAAGTGTTGACTATAGATACATCAACGTGAATTGATTGATACATCAATCCTTTTATATCATTATTCCAATTATTAGATATTAATTTTTCTTCTTTTGAGGATAAATCTTTATTACTTAATAATTTTTTGAAAATATTTTTTGATATAAACTGATTTGTATAAACAAGTCGGTAAACAAAAGCACTCTCACCCAAAATCATACCTTGATTAATCAATTTTTTAGCATATTCTTTTTTAGGAACATACTGTAAATCGTACAAGAATTTTTGCCAAAAACGAGAGTATAATAAATGTCCTGTTGCGTGTTCAGAACCACCAATATACAAATCGACATCTTGCCAATAGTTTAATGCTTCCGCAGCAGCGAAATCTTCGGTATTATGTGCATCCATATAACGGTTAAAATACCAAGAACTTCCTGCCCATCCTGGCATGGTATTGAGTTCTAATGGAAATATGGTTTTATTATCTATCAAATCGTTACTAACAACCTCAGCCTTTTCAACGTTCCAAGCCCAAGTATTTGCATTTCCTAATGGTGGTTTTCCATCGCTGGTTGGTAGGTAGTTTTCTACTTCTGGCAAACGAATTGGCAAATGCTCTTTGGCTATCATTTGTGGCATTCCGTCTTTGTAATATACTGGAAATGGTTCTCCCCAATAACGCTGTCTGCTAAATACCGCATCTCGTAAACGATAGTTGATTTTTTTGTAGCCAAAACCTTGTTTTTCCATTTCGTAAATTACCGTTTTAAAAGCTTTTTTATATGGTAAATCGGTTAAAAAATCGGAATTTACTATAATGGTATTTCCTTTATCTTCGTGTGCTTTTTCCGAAATATCGACATCTTTAAAAATATTTAGAATTGGTATATTAAAATGTTTGGCAAAATCATAATCACGTTGATCGCCACATGGTACTGCCATTACTGCTCCTGTTCCGTAACCTGCAAGTACGTAATCACCAATATAAATTGGAATGGCTTCTTTGGTAAAAGGATGCTCTGCATGGGCTCCTGTAAAACATCCAGAAATGGTTTTTACATCGCTCATTCTATCGCGTTCGCTGCGTTTTGCGGTTGCTTTTATGTAGGCTTCTACTTCTTCTTTTTGCGCTGCTGTGGTTATTTCTGCTACCAATTCGTGTTCTGGTGCAAGTGTCATAAAACTAACGCCAAATATGGTGTCTGGGCGTGTGGTGAAAACACCGACTTTGTGTGTTGAATTTTGAATTTTGAATTCTAGGTGTGCTCCTTCACTTCTTCCAATCCAATTGGTTTGGATATCTTTTATAGGTTGTGGCCAGTCCAAGCCTTGTAAATCGTCTAATAAACGTTGTGCATAAGCCGTAATTCGCATAGACCATTGTTTCATTTTTTTCTGTACAACAGGATGTCCTCCACGTTCGGAAACTCCGTTTACAATTTCGTCATTTGCGAGTACAGTTCCTAATTCGGCACACCAATTTACGGTAGTTTCACTCAAAAAAGTCAAACGATATTTTAGCAAAAATTCTTGTTTTTCTGTTTCCGAAAAATTATTCCATTCCTCTGCGGTAATTTGTGGTGTATCTTCGTCACAAACAGCATTTAATGGTAGGTTTCCTTCCGTTTCAAAAAGTGGAATTATTTCTGAAATTGGTCTTGCTTGATTTGCATCTTTACAATAATACGAATCGAAAAGTAAGGTAAAAATCCACTGTGTATATTTGTAAAAATCAGGGTTTGAAGTACGTACTTCTCTAGACCAATCGAACGAAAAACCTATTCTATCTAACTGCTTACGATAGGTGGCAATATTTACTTCGGTTGTTTTTGCAGGATGCTGTCCTGTTTGAATGGCATATTGCTCTGCTGGTAAACCAAAACTATCGTATCCTTGTGGATGCAACACATTAAATCCTTTATGACGTTTGTAACGAGCATAAATATCAGATGCAATATAACCTAATGGATGTCCAACATGTAAACCTGCACCACTTGGATAAGGGAACATATCTAGTACATAATATTTTGGTTTATCACTATTATTACTAGCCTTAAAAGTTTGGTTGTCTGCCCAAAATTTTTGCCATTTTTTTTCTATCTTATCGTGAAAATACTTCATCTTTTTATTGTGGATTTGTTTATTTGTTTATCCGTTTGTTCGAAAAACAAAAATAATGCAAATGCAAAGATAAACTTATTGGTTTATTGGTAAACTTTGTTGGGAAATTATTTTTACGCTAATTTCTTTCTAGCTCTTTTTCTTTTTTTATTAGTGCTATTACGCCACGATACATATCTTGTACACATTGTACTTCAGAAATTCCTAATCTTCGTTTGTTAGAAATATCGTAAATGGATCCTTTACTTTTAGAATGTTCGCCATCTATTCCTCTAATTTGTACGTTGTATTTTTTTGCAATGTCTTGAAAAATTTCCTTGTTTTTTCCCAAATTTGGTAGTTTTATATGTACACTTGCTCGCATGGCTGTTCCTAAATTTGTTGGACAAGTGGTAATATATCCTAAATGTTTATGGTAAGCAAAGTCTATTTTTTGTTGCATTTTTTCAATAGCTTTTACGAGTCGCACAAACACTTCTTTTATATCTCCACCTTGCTGCATAGAAATAATTCGAAGATGATCTTCTTCGTTAATCCAAAGCAAAAAAGTTTTATCGTTGTTATGAAATATTCCTCTGCCATTTGGCCAATCTCTATTTAGTCCAGCAGCTTCTAAAAATCGGTCGCCAGATTGGAATAAAAAATGATTAGAAATTAGTGCTTCTTTTTCTTCTTTACGCATATTATTTAGTGCATAATATTTTCCTGCTAGTTCTCCTTTTAGAGATTTTAATATGGTAGATACTTGTTTTTCTATTTCATTTCGTTGTTTTTTTGATATTATTGTTCCTAAAGGGATTCCTTTTATATTTCTGGCAACTCGGATTCTAGTAGAAATTATATAGTTACCTTCTGCATCTGGATTTGGAGCAAATAAATCGTCTGTATTTAGGTTAGATTGCTGTAAATCTTCCTTTTTAAAATCGTGATATTCTTCTATAATCTTATCCAATAGCGTTGCAAAAATCGTATATGTTTCTTCGTCTCCAGCATAAGCTCCGATACCGCTATCTAAGTTTTTTACTCCAGATTTTATAACATCTTTTAAGGTAAAATTATTTGTTGTTTTTTTATCTTTTAGTTGTTCAAAAACTGCTTTTGTTAGATATTTTGCAAGTAAGGAGTTTGAGTTTTCTAGTGGTTTGGGAAATTTCATCTAAAAAGAGATGTTAAAATGTTATTATTTTTAATTTGTATAGTAAGGCTCCAACGATCATACCAATAATAATAATCACTATATAAAGAGCAAACATAAGTAACCAAAATAAAAATGTTTTTAATATAATTTTACCTAAACTTAATTGGAACATTTTTTTATAAAAATATGCATGATATCCAATCATAATAATATAATTAATGGATAAAAGAAATTTAAAATTAAATTGGAATATTAAAAAAATGAAACCAAATAAAGTAGCTAAAATTAAATAGGTTGCATACGTATATAATAAGATAATGCTGTGCTCTACAAGATTTCTTTTTTTAAATATTATTTTATTAATTAACGCTAGTAATGGAATGGTTAAAAAAGTAAAAACATTGTAGTATTTGGTTATAAAAGTAAACCATTTACTATTAAAACTATCTTGAAATTTCTGAATTTTAGGGTCTGGATTTATTGGTGTATTTGCATTAAGTGTATTTATATATTCTATTAACATATCTTTTGCAAAATACATGTAAATTCCATAGACTGTAAGTGCAATTAGCATGTATGCAAAAGGTTGCATATAGCGTTTACGAATACCGTTTAAATAACCATTTGCTACTTCTTGAGGTTTAATTATTAAATGCGAAAAAGTCTTAAAAAATTTATTATCCCAACTTATAAAAGTTTCAAAAAACTCTTTACTTACTGTTCTAAAATTTAGTCTATTTTCTATGTATTTTGCACCACAATTAAAACAAAATTTAGCGTTTTTGAGTAATGGTGTTTGGCAGTTTTTACATTCCATTTTTTAAAATCTATTATCGCCATTTAAAAGATCGCCAAGACCTCCTAAAATACTTCCTTCGCCTTTATTTTTTCCACCAGCTTTAGGTGCAGAAGCTATTATTCTATCAGCTAATCTACTAAATGGTAGCGATTGTATATAAACGGTTCCTGTACCTTGCAAGGTTGCAAAATAGAGTCCTTCGCCTCCAAAAATGGTATTTTTAATTCCACCAACAAACTCAATATCATAATCTATGGTACTCGAAAATCCAACCACACAACCTGTATCTACTCTTATTTTCTCTCCAAGTTCTAAGTCTATTTTGTGTACGGTTCCTCCTGCGTGCATAAATGCCAAGCCATCGCCTTCTAGTTTTTCCATAATAAAGCCTTCGCCTCCAAAGAGACCTCTTCCTAATTTTTTAGAAAATTCTATTCCGATAGAAACCCCTTTTGCAGCACATAGAAATGCATCTTTTTGACAGATAAATTTACCTTTTTCTAAACTTAAATCAATAGGAATTATTTTTCCTGGATATGGCGATGCAAAGGATACTTTTCGTTTTAAAATTCCTGCATTATGAAAAACAGTCATAAACAAACTTTCGCCTGTTAGTACACGTTTTCCTGCAGATAATAGTTTTCCGAAAAAACCAGTTTCTTGTTGCGAACCATCGCCAAGCATGGTATTCATTTTAATATCGTCTTCCATCATCATAAAACTACCAGATTCTGCAATAACGGCTTCTTCTGGGTCTAACTCAATTTGGATAAATTGCATTTCTTCTCCGTAAATTTTATAATCTATTTCGTGTGCGTTCATGTTATTTTTGCTAAGATTTCTCCTCAAATGTAACGAAATTATTTGAATGTTTATGAATACGATTGTATTAAATTGTACTATATTAGCCGTATCTTTTAGTAAGAAATTTATGTTATGCAAGAAATTACCTTAAAAATACCTGAAAAGAAGTTGTCTTTTTTTATGGAGCTTGTTAATCAATTAGGAATTGAAATTATAGAAGACGTTCATATTCCAGAAGAACATACAAAGATTGTTTTAAAACGTATAAAAAAATCTAAAAAAAATCCAGAACGTTTATTAGATTGGGATGAAATAAAATCAGACCTCAAACTAAAGTAATGTCGTATAAAATTTTTATTGAACCTGAAGTTTTTGATGAAATACAAGAGGCTATTCATTGGTATAATAATCAAAAAAAAGGTTTAGGAAAGGAATTTTACAACACAATTTTAAATTCCTATAAAATCCTTAAACTTCATCCTCTTTATAGAATAAGATATAATAAAGTGAGGTGTTTACCTATTAAAAAATTTCCTTTTATGATTCATTACACAGTAAACGAAAACAAAAAAACAATTATTATTAGAGCTATTTTTAATACCAATAGAAATCCAAAAATTTGGCAAAAAAACAAATATTAAATATTATGAAATACATCACTATACTACTACTATCTAGCTTACTATTTTTAACTTCTTGTAAAAAGGAATCAAAAATAGATTCTAAAACGGACAACAAAACCAATTCTACCATGAACAACCCATTATTAGCAGAATGGAATACCCCTTTTGGTGTTCCACCATTTGATAAAATTAAAAGTGACGATTACTTACCTGCACTACGTGAAGCCATAAAAATGCACAATAAAGAAATTGCTAGTATTGTAAATAATAAAGAAAAGCCTACTTTTAAAAATACGATTGAAGCGATTGAAATAAGTGGTGCTGCATTAAAAAAGATAGCGAATGTTTTTTATGCGGTTACTGCTGCAAATACAAACGATATTTTAAAAGATGCAGAAAAAACGATTGGTCCAGAAATGACTGCTCACTACGATGAAATTCAATTAAACTCCAATTTATTTCAACGAATAAAGCATGTTTATGATACCAAAGATAACTTAAAATTAAGTGCAGAAGAATTGCATTTACTAGAAGAAACCTATAAAAATTATGTAAGAGCTGGAGTAAACGTCGAAGGGAAAAATAAAGAGCGTTTAAAAGAAATAAACAAAAAACTTTCTGCCTTATCTATAAAATTTGGTGCAAATCTTTTAGATGAAACAAACGATTTTGAAGCCTATACAAATAACAAGGCAGATTTGGGTGATTTATCGGAAAGTTTGGTTGCTCTTGCTGCTTCCGAAGCTAAAAAACGCGGACATGATTCTGGTTGGTCGTTTACTTTACAAAGACCTAGTATCAATCCATTTTTGGCAACATCGCCAAATAGAGAAATGCGTGAAAAATTATTTCAGGGTTATGCTAAACGAGGTGATAATAACAATGCTAAAGACAATAAAGCTATTGTAAGCGAAATGGTTGCTCTACGTGTAGAAAAAGCAAATCTTTTAGGTTTTGATACTTGGGCTGATTATGTTTTATCTAATAGTATGGCTGCAAAGGCAGAAAATGTATATCAGTTAATGGATAAATTATGGCCTTCGGCGTTAGCTATGGCGAAAAAAGATAGAACTGCTTTGGCAGATATGATGAAAAAAGAAGGTGTTAAAGGTACTTTTAGAGGTAGCGATTGGCGTTATTATGTGGCTAAAATAAGAGCAAAACGTTATAATTTTAACGAAGATGAAACCAGACCTTATTTTGAATTTAACAAGGTTCGTGAAGGTGCTTTTAATTTGGCAAACAAACTTTTTGGTATGACGTTTAAACCTTTAAACAACGTTCCAAAATGGCACAAAGACCAACAAGTTTACGAAGTTTTAGATAATGGAAAACATCTTGGTGTTATCTACTTTGATTTCTTTGCTCGTGAGAGTAAAAAGGGTGGCGCTTGGATGAACGAATTACGTATGCAATCTAATGTAAATGGTTTTGTAACACCAATTGTAACTACTAATTTTAATTTTCCTGCACCGAGTAAAGATTCTCCTTCATTACTATCGTTTAGCGAAGCACAAACGGTTTTTCATGAATTTGGACATGCTTTACACGGTTTGCTTTCTAACGTAAAATATGGCTCATTATCTGGTACAAATGTACCTAGAGATTTTGTAGAATTCCCTTCGCAAGTAATGGAAAATTGGATGAGTGAACCTGAAGTTTTAGCAACCTACGCAAAACATTATAAAACAGGCGAAGTAATTCCTGCTTCGTTAATCGAAAAAATGAATAATGCTAATAATTTTGACGAAGGTTTTAGAACGGTAGAATATATGGCTGCTGCGTATTTAGATATGAATTGGCATACGTTAAAGGATACCAAAAAACAAGAGGTAAATAGCTTTGAGAAAGCTGCAATGGATAAAATAGGTTTAATTCCTGAAATTTTACCAAGATATAGAAGTACGTATTACTCGCATATTTTTTCTGGTGGATATTCGGCAGGTTATTATTCGTATTTATGGTCGGAAGTTTTAGATGCCGATACTTTTAATGAATTTAAGAAAACTGGCGATATTTTTAATCCAGCATTAGCAAAAAAATACCGTGCCATGTTAGCGGCAGGTGGCTCTAAATCTGGAATGGATTTGTATAGAGATTTCTTAGGTAGAGACCCAAAAATTGAGCCTTTATTGGTTAAAAAAGGATTTTTAGAACAAAAAAATTAGTCTATTTTTTTGAGCAACTCTTTTGCTTCTTTATGATGGTATGCATTGGTAGAAATCACTTTTTTTAATCGTGTTTTTGCTTTTTGCTTTTCTTTGGTTTTTAAATATGCAAGTGCAAGATACCAATTGGTTTTTGCTGTTAGTGTATCTTTTGTTTTAAGATGGTGTAACAAAAGTGGAATGGCTTCTTTGGCACGTTCTAATTTTAAAAGTGCATTGGCTTTGTAAAACAAATAATAAGGCTCTTTGGTTTCTGTATATAATTTAGAAAAAAGAAAAACAGCGGTTTTATACTCTCCTTTTTCATAAGCAATAAATGCCAAAGTTTTTTCATCTTGGTCGTTAGTACCTCTTACAATAGGTGTAACAACATTTCTGTATGGTTCAAAATAAGTGGCAAATAACACATTGGTTGATACTGCTTGTTTAGGAATTAATAAATACGACAAACCTAACAAAATAACAACACTAGCCGCAGCAAACCATTTAAAAAAGGGTTTTTTAGAGTTTTTTATATCTACATTTTCTTCTAAATTAGAGATAAAATTTCTAAAATTAGTAGCATCTTCTTGTTTGATGGCTTTTTTTAGATTGCTATGAAACACTACTTCCTTTTTAAAATTAGCATCTTTTTTTAGTAAATTTTCAAAAACTAATTTCTCATCAGATGAAAGTTTGTTTTGTAGGTGTTTTTCTATTAAATAGTTGTTATCCATATTGCTATGATTTAATCATTTCCCTTAAAGTTTTGATACATCTAGATTTCTGACTTCTAACAACACTACTGCTAGTATAATCTGTAAATTCAATAATATCATCAATAGATAGTCCTCTAGAATAAAACAATGTTAACATTTCTTGACATTTTTTTCCTAATTTCTTAAAAAACTTTTTTAGTAAATGTTGCTCCACAGAAAGTTCTTCCTCTTTGTTTATAGGAGAAATAGGAATAATATCGTCTTGTATATGTAAAGAAGCTTCGTAATTAGTGGTTTTCTTCTTTTCTTTTAACAAATCGTAAATCATAAACTTACCAATGCCAAAAAGATAGGTTTTAAGGGAGCTTTTAACAGCATCTAATTTTCCATTTAAAGCATTATTTCGCAAAGCGATAAAAGCTTCTTGATAAATATCGGTAAGGTCATCGTAACCAAGACCATATTTTTTTCCAAAATTTAAAAAGCTATCTCTATTACTATAATAAAGTTTGCTAATCTCTTTAGGATTATTTTCGATAAACTTTTTTATAAGAGTGCTATTCATATT
>WFMU01000405.1 GCA_015488935.1 Flavobacteriaceae bacterium
GAAATCATGCAGAACAAAGGAGTAATTAAACTATTTGCCATTATATTTGGATTAATATGTTTATACTATTTATCATTTACGTGGACAGCTAACAAAATTGATAAAAAAGCAGATAAAATTGAGAAAGAAGCAACAGTAATTGCAGAAGGGGCAACGAAAGAGCAAATTAAGTCTGCAAAAAAAGTAGCAGCAGAAAAGAAAAAAGAATACTTAGATTCATTAAAAGTAAACTACCTAACCACAGAATATACTTACAATGAAATAAAAGATAAAGCAATAAATCTTGGTCTTGACCTTAAAGGAGGTATAAATGCAACACTAGAAGTATCTGTAAAAGATATCTTAATAGGATTATCTAACGAATCTAAAAATCCAGTTTTTAATCAGGCATTAGCAAAAGCTAGTGAAATGCAAAAAAATTCAAGAGAGCCCTATATCGATTTATTTGTAAAAGCATTTAAAGAAATTAGTAAAGGAACTGTAAAATTAGGAGACCCTTCTATATTTGGAACAAAATCACTAAAAGATAAAATTAATTTTAAAGTACCAGACGATCAAGTAGCAGTAGTCTTAAAAAAACAAGTCGATGCATCTATTGGAACAGCATTTCAAGTATTGCGTAATCGTATAGACCGCTTTGGTGTAACACAACCAAACATCCAACGTATAGGAAAAACAGGACGTATCTTAATAGAATTACCAGGAGCAAAAGATATAGAACGTGTTAAAAAATTACTAACAGGAACTGCAAAATTAGAATTCTGGGAAGTATTTACCAACCAAGATTTATTTAATTTTTTAATCCAAGCAAACCAAAAATTAGCAACAATCGTTAAGCCAAAAGAAGTATCTAAAGCAACCGATACAACCAAAGTAAAAGACGAGGCTGCAGCATTATTAGACGACGAAAAAGATAAAGAAAAATTAAAATTAGAAAGTCCTTTATTTTCGCTATTAGCAATAAATCAAAGACAAGCAGGACCAGTATTAGGTTCGGCAAGAGTTGCAGATACTGCAACCATAAACAGTTACCTAAGTAAAAAAGAAATTAGAGCATTATTACCATCTGAGTTAAGATATGCAAAATTTGTTTGGGATATACCACAAAAAAATTCAGATTTCATAAGTTTATACGCGTTAAAATCTAATAGAAATGACGAAGCTCCGATACAAGGTGATGTAATATCACAAGCAAGGCAAGTATTCTCACAATTTAGTACAAACCCAGAAATTAGTATGACAATGAAAGGTGCTGCAACTAAAAAATGGGCAAAAATGACCGAAAAAAATGTCGGAAAATTTGTAGCCGTTGTTTTAGATAATACCGTATATACAGCACCAAGAGTAAATGGAAAAATACCAAATGGTAGAACATCTATCACAGGAAAATTTACCATAGAAGAAGCAAAAGATGTTGCCAATGCATTACAATCAGGTAAACTACCTGCAGCAGCACACATCATACAATCTGAAATTGTAGGACCATCTCTAGGACAAGAAGCAATAGATAGTGGAATAATGTCTTTTATACTAGCCCTAGCATTAATCTTGCTTTGGATGATATTCTACTACGGAAAAGCAGGAATATTTACAGATATTGCCTTACTAGTAAACATGTTATTTATCTTTGGTGTATTAACTGCTTTTGGTGCAGTATTAACTTTACCAGGAATTGCAGGTATCGTATTAACCATAGGTATGTCGGTAGATGCAAATGTACTTATTTATGAAAGAATAAAAGAAGAATTAGCTGAAGGTAAAGCGTTAAAAGCAGCAGTAGCCGAAGGCTATAAAGCATCATTACCATCTATATTAGATGCAAATATTACTACTTTTTTAACAGGTATTATTTTATTTGTATTTGGTTCGGGACCAATAAAAGGATTTGCATATACATTAATGGTAGGTATTGCAACATCACTATTCTCTGCAATATATGTATCTAGATTATTTGTAGATTGGTATTTAAATAAAGGAAAAGAACTAACATTTAATACCAATATTACAAAAAATTGGTTCCAAAATATAGATATCGATTTCTTAAAGAAAAGAAAAATGGCATTCCTAATATCTGGTGCCTTATTAGTTGCTGGATTAGGCTCTTTAATTACACAAGGATTAAACTATGGTGTAGATTTTACAGGAGGAAGAACATATACAGTTCGTTTTGCACAACCAGTAAATGCAACTGAAGTAGCATCTACCTTAAAAGGTGCCTTTGGTGGTTCATTACCAAATGTTGCAACCTATGGAGGTGCCAATCAATTAAAAATAACAACCAAATATAAAATTGAAAGTACCGATAATAAAGTAGATGATGAAATTCAAAAAATACTATTTGACAATTTAAAAAATTTATTACCTGACGGAACAAAATTTGAAAACTTTAAAGTAGGCTCGAAAAAACAAACCGTTGGAGTTATGGAATCAATGCAAGTAGGACCAACCATTGCAGACGATATTAAACAAGATGCTGTATGGGCAGTATTAGGCTCTTTATTAATTGTATTCTTATATATCTTATTGCGTTTTAGAAAATGGCAATTTAGTTTAGGAGCAGTAGTAGCAGTATTTCACGATGTATTAATTGTATTAGGAATATTCTCATTACTGTATAAATTCTTACCATTTGAAGAAATAAACCAATCCTTTATAGCAGCAATTTTAACCGTAGTAGGATACTCATTGAACGATACCGTAGTAATATTTGATAGAATTAGAGAATATACAAACGACCATCCAGAATGGATTTTTACCAAAGTAGTAAACAGAGCTTTAAGTAGTACGTTAGGAAGAACAATAAATACCTCATTAACAACATTAGTAACCCTATTAGCAATATTTATATTTGGAGGAGACTCCATAAAAGGATTTATGTTTGCAATGATTATAGGTGTTGTCGTAGGTACTTATTCATCACTATTTATAGCAACACCAATTATGTTTGATACCGTAATGAAAGGTGGAAAAAAATTAACAAAAGATGTTACAAAAGAGTAACAAAAAACAAATTATAAAATGATACAAAAACCTTTCAGAATAATAACTGAAAGGTTTTGTGTTTAATAATTACCATTGAGATAGTATCCAATTAAAGAACCAAAAATAGGATAAAATGAGTACCATAAAACTACACGATAAATACTTTAAAACATATTTAAGTAAAGACAAAATAGCAAAAGTAGTAGCTTATTTAGCAAAAGAGATTGCTCTTGATTTAGAAAAAGGAGAAATCCCAATTTTTGTAGGAATACTAAATGGCTCTTTTATGTTTGCAGCAGATTTTATAAGAGAATACGAAGGAGATTGCGAAGTAAGCTTTGTAAAATTAGCATCCTACCAAGGAACAAAATCTCAAGGAAAAGTAAAACAACTCGTAGGAATAAATGAAGATTTAAAAGGACGAACGGTAATTATTTTAGAAGATATTATAGATACAGGAAATACACTAGTTGAAATTTATGACATCTTTAGAGACAAGCAATTAAAACAATTAAAAATTGCTACATTATTCTTTAAACCAGATGTATTCCGTAAAGGACTACCAATAGACTATATAGGAATGTCAATTCCAGATAAATTCGTAGTAGGTTATGGATTAGATTATGATGGTTTAGGAAGAAATTTAGCAGATATATACCAATTAACAACACATAAAATGACAAACATCGTATTATTTGGCCCTCCAGGAGCAGGAAAAGGGACACAAGCAACACTACTAAAAGATAAATATAATTTAGTACATATATCTACAGGAGACGTATTTCGTTTTAATATAAAAAACAATACCGAATTAGGAATATTAGCAAAATCTTTTATGGATAAAGGCGATTTAGTTCCTGATGAAGTAACCATAGAAATGCTCAAAGCAGAAGTAGATAAAAATACAGAAGCAAAAGGATTTATTTTTGATGGATTTCCAAGAACCGAACTACAAGCAAAAGCATTAGATGCATTTTTAGCAGAAAAAGGAGAAAAAATAAACGGAATGGTAGCACTAGAAGTAAACGAAGACCTACTAGTAAAAAGATTGCTAAAAAGAGGCGAAACAAGTGGAAGACCAGACGACCAAGATGAAACCAAAATTAGAAATCGTTTTAATGAGTACGAAACAAAAACAGCCATTTTAAAAGACTACTACGAAGCACAAAAAAAATATTTTGGTGTAAATGGAGTTGGTACCATTGAAGAAGTAAACCAACGATTAAGCGACGTTTTTGACACACTATAATAGTTGCAAGTAGATTTGATTTGAATCACAAACAAATAAAAAATGACCGAAGGAAATTTTGTTGACTACATAAAAATACATGCTAAATCTGGTAAAGGAGGACAAGGATCTGCACATTTACACAGAGAAAAATATATAGATAAAGGTGGTCCAGATGGTGGAGATGGTGGACGTGGAGGTCATATTATTATTCGTGCTAATAAAGAAATGTGGACACTTTTCCATTTAAAATTTAAACAACATTTTAGAGCTACACAAGGAGGTGCTGGTAGTAAAAGCAGATCTACAGGAAAAGATGGCGATGATATTTATATCGATGTACCTCTAGGAACTATTGTTAAAGATGGCGAAACCCAAGAAAAATTATTTGAAGTAACCGAACATGGCGAAGAAATAATTTTACTAGAAGGTGGAAAAGGTGGAAGAGGAAATTGGCATTTTAAATCATCAACCAACCAAACACCAAGATATGCACAACCTGGAGTAGAAGGACAAGAAGGTTGGTTTCAAATAGAACTTAAAATATTGGCAGATGTAGGATTAGTAGGCTTTCCAAATGCAGGAAAATCTACCTTATTAGCAACCATAACCTCTGCAAAACCAAAAATTGCAGACTATGCATTTACCACGCTAAAACCAAATTTAGGCATTGTAAAATATCGCGATTTTAGATCTTTTGTAATGGCAGATATTCCTGGAATTATAGAAGGAGCTGCCGAAGGTAAAGGCTTAGGACATCGATTTTTAAGACATATAGAACGCAACTCAACCTTGCTATTTTTAATTCCTGCTGATAGCGATGATATTCAAAATGAATATGAAATACTATTAAATGAACTCCGAAAACACAATCCAGAATTAATAGATAAACAACGTTTGTTAGCCATCTCAAAATCCGATATGCTAGATGAAGAACTTATGGAAGAAATAAGCAAAGAATTACCAGAAGATGTAGAGCATATATTTATATCGTCTGTTACGCAACAAGGTATTAAAGAACTAAAAGACAAACTTTGGACAATGTTACAATAATTCCTATGTTAGCTTTTAAGCATAAAATATGCCTAATAAATCGTTTATAAAATAACACCTTGCCTTTAAGAAAATGAATTATATCCAATAAAAAATAGTTTTAATTTTTTAATAAGTAAAGCCGTTTTGGCAAAACAGATTTACACCTATCTTGTATCTTATCTCTAGAAGCAAAGCGCACCTATGCTTTTGCTAGACAACAATAATTTGTAATTTTTACAGTATATTAGAGGCATAAACATAAAAAATATTAGAAATTTTATTGTAACATAGCTACAGCTTTTTGTAATGCTGCTACAAAAACATCTATTTCTTCTTTGGTATTATAAAACGAAAAAGAAGCTCTTACCGTACCTGGAATATTAAAAAATTGCATGATTGGTTGTGTACAATGGTGTCCTGTACGCACAGCTATTCCTAATTTATCTACAATACTACCAATATCAAACGGATGAATATTTTTAACATTAAAAGAAATAACACTAGCTTTTTTTTCTGCCGTTCCATAAATTTTTAAACCATCTATTTGTTCTAATTTCTCGGTAGCATATTTTAGTAAAGTATCTTCGTAGGTGGCAATATTTTTTATGCCAATTTTTGTAATATAGTCTATAGCTGTTCCAAAGGCTACTCCTGCGGCAATATTTGGAGTTCCTGCTTCAAATTTATGTGGTAAATCGGCATAAGTTGTTTTTTTAAAAGTTACTAATTTTATCATTTCACCACCACCGTGATATGGTTTTAGTTTACGTAACCATGCTTCTTTTCCGTATAGGAAACCAATGCCTGTTGGTCCGTACATCTTATGTGCAGACATACAATAAAAATCGCAATCTAATGCTTGGAAATCTGCTTGAATATGTGGTGCTGCTTGTGCACCATCTATTAAAACCGCTGCATTAAACCGATGTGCTTTATCAATAATTTCTTTTATTGGATTAATAGTTCCTAAAGTGTTAGAAACATGACTTACCGCAACTATTTTTGTTTTGTTATTTAATAGTTTTTCGTATTCTGAAAGTAGCAACTCGCCTTTTTCATTTATTGGTATTACACGTAGTTTTGCTCCTGTTCTTTCGCATAAGAATTGCCAAGGTACAATATTAGAATGGTGTTCTAAATGAGAAATGATTATCTCATCTTCTTCGTTTAGTATCGATGTAAAACTACTAGCAACCAAGTTAATACTCTCGGTTGTGCCTCTTGTAAATATAATCTCATAATTGTGTTGTGCATTAAAATAATGCTGTATTTTATTCCGCGTAAGCTCATAAGCATCTGTTGCCAACTGACTTAGTGTGTGTACTCCTCTATGAACATTGGCATTTATTTCTTTATAATACTTGTCTAAGGCACTAATTACTATTTGTGGTTTTTGGCTTGTAGCTGCATTATCAAAATATACCAATGGTTTTCCGTTTACTTGTTGTGTAAGTATTGGAAAATCATCTCTTATTTTTTGCACATCCATCATAATTTTTTTTATTTAGAATAAATCTAAATACAAAAATACAATTAATTACGAAATCGAATTATAAAATCAAAATTAAATGTACTTTTACATTCGCTAAGACCAATTGTGAAATTGGTATGATTATTGAAAAAGTTACTATAAAACAAACAAACCATGTTAAAAAAAATACTTTTAATTGTTGTATTAACTGCTTTTACAAGCATCTTTGCACAAGATACTATTCACGGAAAAATGATTCCTGCAAAAAATTATTCTTGGATAATTTTATATAAACTCGATGGTGTAAATCAAAAATATGTTGCCAATACTACGGTTACTAATGGCGAATTTACTTTAGAAATTCCAAAAGGAAGTGAGCCTGGTATGTATCGCCTTTTATACGATAATAAAAATAATAAGTTTGTAGATGTAATTTATAACAAAGAAAATATCGATTTTGAATTTCATCCAGATTATCCAATGGAATTAATAAAATTTTCTAAATCGGACGAAAATAAGTTGTACCAAACCTATATCGATAAAATTTCGGAAGTACAAAATCATTTAGATTCTATTCAGGTAGTTTATTTTAAAACGAAAGATACCAAAGAAGAAAAAAAATTATCTAAACTTTATACTAAAGATTTAAAATCTGGTATTGCTTTACAAAACTCTTTTGAAAAAGAAGCAAATGGTAAATTAGCTTTACATTATATTAAAGCAAGTAAACGTTTTTATGCAAAAAACTTAATTAAAGATACAAACGAATATTTAGATTTAATTAAAACTCACTTTTTTGATTATGTAGATTTTAGTAATAAATATTTGGTAAAATCATCGTTGCTTATTGATAGAGTAATGGACTTTGTACTTTATCTCAATACATCTGATGATAAAAAAACGTTAACGAAGTTACGAAAAGATGCTATTGTTACCGTTTTATCTAAAATTAAAGATACCAAATTAAAAAAAGATGTTATTGAGTCTTTAGCTTATACTTTTGGACAACAAGAAAACGCAACTATGGTAAAGTATATTTTTGATACACAATACAACAAACTTCCTGTTGCTTTGCAAGATTTACAATTTAAAGGTATTGTAATGGACATGCTTAAAACTACTATTGGACAAAAAGCTCCTAATATTGTTTGGAAAGAAAAAGGAAAAAACAAAACATTGTACCAACTTAAAGGTTCTAAATATTACTTGGTTGTTTTTTGGAGTTCTACTTGCCCACACTGTCTAAAAGAAATGCCTCGTTTACAAAAGTTTTTAGATGGTAAAAAAGATATTAAAACCCTTGCTATTGGCTTAGAAACAGAAGAATCTAAACTTGGATGGAAAGAAGAAACATTTTATTACGAAGATTTTATTCATATTTTAGGTACAAATAAATACAAAAATAAATATGTTGAAGATTATGGTGTTGCAAGTACGCCAAATTTCTTTTTACTAGATACAAACAAAATTATTATTGCAAAACCTTACGATGTAAAAGCTTTAAAAGAATTTTTTGAAAAACGTAAACCTACTACAAAACAATCC
>WFMU01000406.1 GCA_015488935.1 Flavobacteriaceae bacterium
ATAATAGACGAGAATATGGAAATGGTTTGAAGAAATTTGAACCAAATGACTTGAATAAAGCAAAAGTATTAAACCTTTCATTACTCAACAAGAAAATAGTTAATCGGATTTTAAATATTTATAAAAAATATAGAGAAGAACAAAAACAAATTTATATTGACCAAATAAATGAAATTTTTGAAGCTGAATATTCTCAGCCTGTAAGTCATACACATTTGCAATTCACACAAGCCAATGCTTGTACAAAAATCACAAAAGAATATGTTTCCAAGGCTACAAACAAAGCGCATAAAATTAACGAAACTCTAACGAAGAATTGAGGTAAAAATCTCTAAATTAAATAAAAGGAATGCTAATAAAAGGAAAACTTTACTTATTTTCTGAACAAGGAATGGAAGGAGGTTATCTAAGTATAATAGACAATAATTTTATTGATTATTACAAACCTAATCACGGTATTCAAGAAAATATAAAAGTTTACGATGCCAAATTCCCTTCAAAAGTAGGAGTGACTTCTAAGGCAGAAATGTACTCAAATGATTCTTGGATACCTCTAAGAGATCCAATACTTGATGATGTTGATTATAAAATTTCTTCTTTGTATGTTGGAGAAGAAAAAGGAGATTTTGAAGCAGATAAAAGACTCATGTTAAAGTATAATTTTAAACTTATCTATACAAAGGAAAAAGCGGATAGATTATATGGTAAAGGTAATTGGACATTTAATAAATCAAAATCTAGAATTATATTAAATAATGGAAAAATAATGATGTTAGGAGGAACACCAGAAAGTATCCCTCAAAGACCATATTTAATTCCGAATGCTAACCTTGTTAGGGTTACGGTACATTGGAATGACGGAACAATTGAAGAAAAACGTTTATCAAACACTTTATTCCTAGAGCGTTGGAATTTTGATGGTTTACATATTATAGAAAAAAATGACTACGTAAAGGTCTTGGAAGCAAACACTAACAACACCATTAGTGAAGGTAAAATTAAACAAATACCATTAAAAATATTTAGTCATACCATAGAAAATCATTTTACGAACAAATCACAACATTGGAAAAACTATTTTATAAATGAATATAGAGCAGAAATTTACCGCTCCGAAGGAAAATCAAAGAAAAGGCAATCTTTTTGGCTTAAATTTTTAAAATATCTCAGATATTTCTTCATATTTCATACTTCAAATCTTACCTTGTTCTTTGATTTCTGTAAATTAAACCTTAAGTCGAACTTTGTTTAATCATAGAATACTCAGATTATATGTAAACAATAAACAAATTATATAACATATATTGTATCTAAGTTATAAAGAACAATTCTAAATAAAATCCTTACTTTTGCCATTCGAAAACTAAAAAATGACAACAAAAAATACCATAGAATTAATGGCTCCAGCAGGAAGTTTCGATTCCATGCAAGCAGCATTAGACAATGGCGCAGACTCCATTTATTTTGGCGTAGAGCAATTAAATATGCGAGCAAGAGCATCTATCAATTTTACTTTAGATGACTTGCCAGAAGTAGCAAAACGTTGTTCCGAAAAAGGAGTACGTACCTACCTTACACTAAATACCATTATTTACGACCACGATTTATCTATCGTAAAAACATTGATAAAAGAAGCAAAAAAAGCAAATATATCAGCAGTAATTGCAATGGACCAAGCAGTGATTCAAGTAGCAAGAGAAGCAGGTATGGAAGTACATATTTCTACACAAATAAACATTACCAATGTAGAAACATTAAAATTTTATGCCATGTTTGCAGATACTGTGGTGTTGAGTAGAGAATTGAGTTTAAGACAAGTAAAACACATTACCGAGCAAGTAGCAAAACAAAATATAAAAGGACCGTCAGGCAGACTAGTAGAAATTGAAATATTTGGACATGGAGCCTTATGCATGGCAGTTTCTGGAAAATGTTACATGAGTTTACATTCGCATAATTCATCAGCAAATAGAGGTGCATGCAAACAAAATTGCCGAAAAAAATATACCGTAATCGACCAAGAAACAGGCTTTGAAATGGAGTTGGACAACGAGTATATTATGTCGCCAAAAGATTTATGTACCATAGATATACTAGATCAAGTAGTAGATGCTGGAATTAAAGTATTAAAAATAGAAGGACGAGGAAGAGCACCAGAATACGTAGCACGAGTAGTAAAAAGTTATCGCGAAGCAATAGACAATATAGCAGCAGGAACATTCAATAAAGAAAAAGTAATTGGCTGGATGCAAGAACTCGGAAAAGTATATAATCGAGGCTTTTGGAATGGGTATTATCTCGGACAAAAATTAGGCGAATGGAGTAACGAATCAGGCTCACATGCCACACAGAAAAAAGTATTTTTAGGAAAAGGTGTACATTATTTTCCAAAAGCAAAAATAGGCGAATTCCGTATCGATGCTTACGATATAAAAATAGGCGATACACTATTAATCACTGGACCAACAACAGGTGCAAAAGAATTTGAACTAAAAGATATGTTGGTAAACGACGAAAAAAAAGAACAAGCCGTAAAAGGAGATAATGTAACTATTAAACTCGATTTTAGAATTAGAGAATCCGATAAATTATACAAAATAGTAAAAACAGAATTTGCAGAAAATTGAGAAAGGAAGATTAATAATTTTATAGTATTGAATCCTTAAACAAAAGAAAAAAAAGTGGTAGTAGTAACCTTACAAAGAAAAAAATGCATAGGCTGTAATTACTGTGTAGAAATGGC
>WFMU01000407.1 GCA_015488935.1 Flavobacteriaceae bacterium
AAGAGGTATATGCTAAGTTTAAAGAGCTTTCTAAATAATATTTGTAATTCATCCGATTTTCAAATAGTTTTACTTTTTTAAAAAAAGTATCTAAATCGCATTATATACAAATTTAGTTTTTCTATATTTGGGCAAATTTATTTTATAATGAAAAACGTATTATTTGCAGGTTTTATTTTTTTATCTATCACATTATTTAGTCAAGAAAAAGGAAACATTACTATTGGTCTAGAATCTAATTCACAATACAATTTATACGATCAAGAAAATGTTTCGATTACAAAAGATAATTTTAGGTCTAATAATTATTTGAATTTAGGTTACGATATTAATAAGTTTTCCTTTGGAGTACAACTCGAAGGTTATGCGCCAAATGCAATTCTTAATTATGCACCTTCATTTAATAAGCAAATTGGACTTGCAACTGCTTTTGCCAAATTTAAAAATAAAAAACTAGATATTACTCTTGGTCATTTTTACGAGCAATTTGGTAGTGGCTTAACATTAAGAGCGTGGGAAAATAGACAACTTGGCATTAACAATGCATTACTAGGTGCCAATATTAAATTTATGCCTAATGACATTCTCGAATTTACAGGTTTTGTTGCTAGACAACGACATGGATTTGAAATTTCTAAAAGTAATTTAGTAGGTTTTAATGCCGAAATTGAGTTGAATTCTTTCTTAAAATCAGATAAAACAGATGTTAAAATTGGATTGAGTTATGTTGGTAAAGATGAAGATTATGTAAGTACAACTCCTGGATTTAAAGGTGCTTTGTTTCCTAATTATGTATTTACTACTTCTACACGACTAGATGTTAATCACAATAATTTTTATGCAAATTCCGAATATGTATTTAAAAGTAAAGATGTTCGTATTAAGGCAAACGGTGGTGGTGTAAATGAAACTACATTAAGTGATGGTAATGCTATTTTATTAACGCTTGGCTATTCGCAAAAAGGTTTGGGTATTAGTACTACTTTTAGACGTTTAGAAAATATGAATTTTTATAGCGAAAGAGAAGCTGCTGGCAATCCATACAATGAACAAATTATGAATTATTTACCTGGATTAACCAAGCAACACGATTATTCTTTAATGAATATTTACGTGTATCAAGCGCAATCTGGTGTAGATTTTTCTAGAGGTGATTTTAGAAATGGTGTGATTAATGGTTTTATTAGAGATGGCGAAATTGGAAATCAAATCGATATCTATTATAAAATTAAAAAGGGCTCTTTGTTGGGTGGAAAATACGGTACTAAAATTGCAGCTAATTTTTCGTATTGGGCGGGTCTTAAAACGAATATTACAAATCAAAATATTAGTGGTATTTACGATGTTACTTACACTACAGATTTTCTAAATTTTAAAAATAAATATTACAAAGATTTAAATATTGAAGTACGAAAAAAATGGTCTAAAAAATGGGCTTCTATTCTTACTTTTGTAAACTTGTACTACGACAAAGAAATTTTAGAAACAAAAGAAGATAAAGTACATGCAAATATCGCTGCTTTTGAATCTACTTACAAAATTGGAAAAGGAAAAGCACTTCGTGCAGAAATACAACATCTTTGGACTAAAGAAGATTTAAAAAATTGGGCTGCTGGAACTTTAGAGTTTAATGCTTCTACCAAATTATCCTTTTTTGCTGCCGATATGTACAATTATGGTAAAGACCAAGAGCATTTTTACAATTTTGGTGCAAGTTATACCAAAGGAAAAAGCAGGTTTGCTTTAAACTATGGCAAACAAAGAGGTGGCTTATTGTGTGTTGGCGGTGTTTGTCGTGAAGTAAGTGCTTCTACTGGTTTTAATTTTAATATTATCACTTCATTCTAAAAATCAATGCCATTCCGTTTTTACTATTTCACTTCTTTTAAATGGTAATTATCATACTTAACAATAAATATACCTTCGTTTAAAATTCCTTTTGTCGGATACAATTTATAATTAAATCTACTTTCTAATCGTTTTGAATTTCCTGCTTGGAATGCTTTACTCAACTCGTAGTTATTTGCCAATCGTATTAGCGCATCGTAGGTTGTATCGTATCCTTTATACGAAAACTCACTTGGTAATGCGCCGTATTTATTTTTATAAACTTCATTAAAATTTGTTACAGCTATGTTATCTTCATTTACAAAATTAACTGTTGGATAATGAAAGGACAAGCGATTTAAAAAATGAGTTTTTATTTTGTCTAAGTTTTTTGGTTTTTTTAATGCAAAAAGTGTTATTTTATATTCTTTTGGATATACTCCTAAATTATCTACAGCAACAGAGCAAGTTACACCGTTTGTTGAAAACAAAATAACAAAATTTTCTTTATTCTTTTTTATATTTTTTTCAAATAAATTTCTCTTAATATAACCGTCTTTCATGTGTAATACTACCACATTTTTAATGGTACTATTTTGTTTTAAATACGCTTCTACTTTTGCACTTTCTTTTGTTTCTTTATCTGTTACAATAACAATATTTTGATTGGTATATCTTGCTTTTATATAATCCAATATCTTATTTTGCTGTTGTTCTGCAGAAGCTGAATTTTGTACAATATTACTAGCCATTATCGTACCGTGATCTTTCTTTGCTATTGGCGATATCATAGGAATATTTTTATCTTTCAATACAGACACAGCTTCTTTAAATCTACTGTAAACCATAGGCCCAATAATTACATCTGTTTTTGAAAAATTGTAAGTATTTACTATTTGTGCTACTTGAGCAGCATTATTTTTTGTATCAAACACTTTTAAATTTACCGACAATCCTTTTGCTTTTAGGTCTTCTAATGCCAATAAAGAACCTAAATAGAAATCGGTTACTTTATTTAAAAAAGCACTTTTTTTGGTATCGAATGTACTGTTTTTATCTGCTTTAAACGGAAGCATCATTACCACATTTAACTCTTTTCCTTCTATATTTCCATCAGACATTAAATTTTCTTCGACTACTTCTTCGACAGGAATTTTAATTTCCATACCTACTTTTAATCCATCTTTTAATTCTGGATTTAATGCTATTAAAGTTTCTTTAGATACGCCGTACATTTGCTTTAATCTATAAAAACCTTCTTTTGCTACTACCTTATGTATTTTATAGCTTGGTTCTACTGCTTCTATTTCTTTTTTTACTTCTACTTTTTTTGGTATTAAGATATATTCTTCTGCTC
>WFMU01000408.1 GCA_015488935.1 Flavobacteriaceae bacterium
TGTTTCGCATATCCTGTTCGGTAGGTACACGCTTAATCCAGTCTTCATATTGTGGAGCTGATATACCTCTATTTGTACCAACAAGTACGCCCTTTGAATTGGTGTTACCTCTCCAATCGGTTGGGTTCTTTTGATAGCCGCCCTCCGCTTCTAATAAATTTGTTTTAAATAAATTAAAATTTGCCATGCTGCCAGTTTTTATAATTGTTATTTATAATTAGTGTACCTGTGATGATTAAAGCAGTTCCTACTGCCGTTTTAACAAACCGATTTGTTTTTTTTTGCTTTAATTCTTGCTTTAATTGTGCTATTTTTAAATCTATATTTTTTCGTTGTTCTCTATTTTCTTCCAACTCAAAAAACATTCTTGCATTGGTCTTAATCATTTTATCAAGTAGCTTTGATTTTTGATTAAATGCCGTTGTATAACTCAATAGATTAGCCTTGCATTTTTTATCTGTTCTTGCCATACTTCGCAAAGTAGATTTTGCAAGTGTGATACTATCTTTTTTGATGTTCTGCGATGTAGTCGTATAACTCGCTATCATCAATGCTAATATTATTATTGTTCTCATTTTCTTTTTTTAAATTCGTGTCTATTAATTTTGCTTTTTGTTGAATTGCTCTAATTCTTTTTTTTGCCTTTCTGACAATCTTTACTTCCTTTTTTTCTATCTCTTTTTTGTTTATCTTTAATTGTGTTAATTCCTTTTCTATACGCTTGAAATATTGGTATTTTAGATAAGCGTACTTACTGCCTAAATAAGTGGAATACATAAAAGATAAAAGCAAAGTCACTAGAAGTATTTTTGTGACTGTCTTTTGCTTTTTCCAAAAAAGTAATAACAGGTTAAACATTATTTGCCCAATTTTTAATAACCGCATCTAGGGTTTTGTTATCGCTCTTGGTAAATGGAATCCCATTTTTTTTACAGAATGCTTTTCGCTCAAAATTTCCTGTTAGCCCCTCTGTAAAAGTTGGAATAATATTATTTTGTTTTGGGTTTTTCCAAACTTCATATTTTCCCTCGATTACAAAAAATTCTGTTTTTTGATTTCGTAAGGAAATATATCGTTTTGCTTGTTTTTCAGTTCTAAAAACTCGCTCTCTTTTGTATCCTTGTTTTTGTAATGCTGTTTTTTTCATGGTGTTTATTTTTCGTTATTATTATCGTTTAAATCCACTTTAAACCAGCTTTGTATAATTTTTTTTACAAGGCTTGGCTCTGTAATTATCTTTATGACTAAAAATGCGTTTAGTGAGAACATAACCGTTAAGCCTACTACCTGCCAACTAGCTAAACGATTACTTTCACTTGCCCACTGATATACCGAGTAACCAACAATAGTTGCTGCCGATAAATCCGTAATAGCAATTATCCATTTAAAGCGTGATGCTCGAACGTCTTGCATGATTTTTAAGACCCCTGCAAAGAATCCGATCCAAAATCCGTTGTTCTCAAAAATTGACATTATTTTATTTATCATTTGTATTGTTTTTAAAAGGGGCTGCCCTGTGCTTTTCCCAAAGAAAAATATCTTTGGGTAAACCTGTGAACTTCCCAAAAGAGAACCTTTTGGGTAATTCTAAGCGCAACCCATAAAATTTATTTTAAGGCATAGTCTATTGCTTTGCTTGTTTCTGTTTTGATGCCTAGCATATTAATAAAGCCTATATGTTTGCTCTCTTGTATTTCTGTACCTTTTGTTTTTCTTATCCGAAAAGCAAATTTTATCCTTGCTATATTTAGTTGCCTTGTCTTATTAAACCCCTTTAAATTTGGAAATATCAAATTTTTAAAAAACTCTGGTTGCCCAAAATCAATAAGCATATTATTTGATGTAATTTCTATCTCTGATTTTCTATTATTTTTTGTAGCATCGGTTAAAGTTTCATGTTTGTATCCTGCGGTTCTTGTTTTGGTAAAATTTGTTGTAACTCCTTTCCATTCCTTTTTTCTAAATCTATCTATTAGCAACGTATATGTTGCTTCATCTTCTTTGTTTTTTTCAAAATCCAAAAATTGAAAACCTAAAAGCGGATAATGATTACCTAAACTTGCTGAAAATTTTGTGTAATTAATGTTTAAAGTAGCATCTTGATTATGCACATAGTTTCTATTAGACCAATAAAATTTTATTGAAATTTTATTAATATCCTTTTGCGTTGGCGTTATAAAAATTGGTTTTATCATAATTTTTAATCTAGGTTTATTTTTAGCGGAGCTGCTGCCTTTAATCCTTTGCCTTTTTTAGCTTTTATAATGCGTCCACCTTTGGCATATCGATACCCTTTTTTTAGTTTTAAATCTTTAGTTAATCCTTTTTTTGCTTTTGCTACATTTCCTCCTTTTAAATATCGATGTCCTTTTTTTGTTCTTCCTGTAAGTTTGTTAACTCCTTTACAATTTCTTTTTTTACATACAAGATTACCGTTTAAGCCAGTTCTTTTAGATTTTTTTGTTAGAATTTTATATCCAACAAAAAGTCCTAGTCCAAGCAAAAATTTAGATACTCCTTTGCTTTTTTCTGTATCTGCTCCAATGGTTGGTTGGTCACCGTTTAAAATTGGATTTGGGGTGTTTTGTATCGTTACGGTTTGTACCTGTGTCGATAGTGTTGGATTATCCGATGATGGAATAATAGCGGTGTTGGTAGTACTGTGATTTACATAGAATAATTTTTGATAAATATAGCTTACTTCTCTACCGTTCCAATCCAATTTAAACATGCCTAGTTTTGGATAATTACTTGCGATTATAGTTATATTTTTTGTTTCTACATTTTTTTGTAAACCTGTTCTATTGATAGCATCAGTTGCTAACATATTCATTTTTGCAAGTAATGCTTCAATCGTTGCTCCAACCATATAATTAATCACATTTGTACTAGACATTGAATGTCTAACATAGGCTTGTAGTATGGCTATTTTAAGTAAATTATCATTTAGTATCGCAATAATTTCGGTTTGTGGCATACTAGATTGCAAGGTGGTTATTTTAGTTGTAATACCGTTTAGAATTGGGATTACATATCTTTCCATAATTACTTTTGCTTGTGCTATTTGTGCATCGGTTGGATTAATACCATCTATTGAAATTGATGATTTATTGGTTAATGTTTCTACGGCAATTCCAACTACCAAACCCAAAGCTGGATTTATAAGTGTTGCAACGACTGCAATTAATCGATGCCACCATCTGCGGCGTACTCTCTTTATTCTTTTTGCTGCTACTGTCATTTTATGATTTGTTTTTTGTTATTAATGCTTTTGTTATTTGGATAACACCATAGCCAAATAATCCCCACTTAGCATATTTTATTATCCGTTCTTCTAAGGTTAATTGTTTTGGTTTTATTGGATATAAATCCTCTTGATTTACCGATAATGTATTTGCATCATGTGCTAAATAAAAAGTATCATATCCGTATATTTTTTTAATATTTGGATTATCTAATAGGTCAAATACCCAAAATATTTTTTCTCCTCGAATAATATAGCTGCTTACTATTCCCAAATTAAAATTTGCAGGAATGTCCATTATCTTATTTTTTAATGTACCGTCTGAAGTAACATAGTTATATATGCTTACACGTTTTTTTGTTTTCATTGGAGAACCAACAACACGAGATGAATCAACAGTAAATCCTTTATGTTTTATAAGTAATGTCATTTTATAAGAAAATTTTTAACTTGCTCCAGTTATTTTGCAACTTTTTTTCTTTACCGCTTTTTATCACTTCGGTAAATATTTTTAAAGTTTTTGTATCTGCATTATTTAACATCTGCATATACTGCAACCTATTTTCTTGCTCAAATCCTACGCCTTTAATTTCGATTGTTATCTTTGCCATATCTTTATATTTTAGGATGCTTCTTGCATTGTTTGTTGCTTTTGTTGTTTGTGTTGTAAATGTGCTTTATACAAAGTGTTTATTTCAATTATTTGCGCGTCGGTAAGAGTTTTGATAAATTCAATAAAAGCATTTTGTTGAGGGCTTAATTTTTCTTGTTCGTTATGTTTCTCTTGTGCTGCATTAAGCCCTGCGGTTGTTGGTACAAAAACTTCTAATATCTGTGGTATTGCGCCCAATAATCCCTGCCCTGCTT
>WFMU01000409.1 GCA_015488935.1 Flavobacteriaceae bacterium
CAGCGTCAGATGTGTATAAGAGACAGTGACCAAAGTTACATAATAATTTTAATTAATATTCTATATTAAACGCTTTCATTTTAGGATAATATGCCATATCTCCTAATTCTTCTTCTATTCTTAACAGCTGATTGTATTTTGCAATACGGTCGGTTCTTGATGCAGAGCCTGTTTTAATTTGCCCTGTATTTAATGCTACTGCCAAATCTGCAATGGTAGTATCTTCAGTTTCTCCAGAACGATGTGAAATTACAGAAGTATATCCTGCATTTTTTGCCATATTTACTGCTGCAATGGTTTCGGTTAATGTTCCAATTTGGTTTAATTTTATCAAAATGGAATTGGCAGATTTTTCGTTGATACCTCTTTGCAATAATTCTACATTGGTTACAAATAAATCATCTCCTACTATTTGTACTTTACGTCCTATTTTATCGGTTAAATAATTCCATCCTTTCCAATCGTTTTCATCCATTCCGTCTTCTATAGAGATTATTGGATACTTTTCGGCTAATTCTGCCAAATAATCTGCTTGTTCTTCTGAGGTTTTTATGGCTCCTTTTTCTCCTTCAAATTTGGTATAATCATATTTTCCATCCACATAAAATTCCGATGCAGCGCAATCTAATGCTAATACTACTTCTTCTCCTGCTTTATATCCTGCATTTTTTATGGCTGTTAATACCGTTTCTAATGCATCTTCTGTTCCTTTAAAATTTGGTGCAAAACCTCCTTCGTCACCAACTGCTGTACTTAAACCTCTATTGTGTAATATCTTTTTTAGATTGTGAAATATTTCGCTTCCCATTTTTAAGGCTTCAGTAAAATTTTTTGCTCCTACTGGCATAATCATAAATTCTTGAAATGCGATTGGCGCATCGGAATGCGAACCGCCATTTACAATATTCATCATTGGTACTGGTAGTGTATTTGCACTTACGCCTCCAATATATCTATACAATGGCATATTCATTTCATTTGCTGCTGCTTTTGCTACTGCTAACGATACACCTAAAATTGCATTTGCTCCTAATTTTGCTTTATTTGGGGTACCATCCAAATCAATCATTAATTGGTCTATGGCATTTTGCTCAAATACGGAATAGCCTAATAATTGTTCTGCAATAATTTCATTTACATTTTTTACAGCTTGTAGTACTGCTTTTCCCATATAATCTGTTCCGCCATCTCTTAATTCAACGGCTTCATGTTCTCCTGTTGATGCGCCAGATGGTACTGCTGCTCTTCCTAAAATGCCACTTTCTGTGATTGCATCTACTTCTATTGTTGGATTTCCTCTTGAATCAAAAATCTGTCTTGCATGTATGTTTATTAGTATGCTCATTTTGTATTTTTTGTATTATTTTTTATTTATATTCTTTATAAATTCATCAAACAAATATGACGAATCGTGTGGTCCCGGACTTGCCTCTGGATGGTATTGCACAGAAAAACAGTTTTTATTTTTCATTCGCATTCCTGCTAAAGTATCGTCGTTCAAATGGACATGTGTTATTTCTAATTCTGGGTGTGCTTCTACTTCTTTTTTATCTACTACAAAACCGTGATTTTGTGAGGTTATTTCTGCTTTTCCTGTATTTAGGTTTAGTACAGGATGGTTTATTCCTCTGTGACCATTATGCATTTTATAGGTTTTTACACCATTTGCTAATGCAATAATTTGGTGTCCTAAACAAATACCAAACAAAGGTAAATCTCTTTTTATTATTTCTTTTGCCAAGGTTTGTGCTTCTTGTAATGGCTTTGGGTCTCCTGGTCCATTAGATAAAAAATAGCCATCTGCTTTAAATGTTTCCATTTGTTTAAATGTTGCATTGTATGGAAACACTTTAACATAACAATCTCTTTTGGTTAAGTTTTTTAGAATATTTTGTTTAATTCCAATATCTAATGCTGCTATTTTATATTTTGCTTTTTTATTGCCAACATAGTATGTTTTTTTTGTAGATACTTTAGATGCAAGTTCTAATCCAATCATCGATGGCATTTTTTTTAATTGCACTTGCAAACTATCCAAATCCGTATTATCTGTAGCTATTAATGCATTCATTGCTCCTTTATCTCTAACATATCGTACCAATGCTCTAGTATCTACATCTGATATTGCTACAAGGTTTTGTTCTTTAAAAAAATTGAACAATGATTTATCTGCGGTAACTCTAGAATAGTTTGTACTAAAATTACGACAAATCAATCCTGCAATTTTTATACTTTTAGATTCTTGCTCTTTACTATTGGTACCATAATTTCCAATATGTGCATTTGTAGTTAGCATTATTTGACTAGCATAAGATGGATCTGTAAAAATTTCTTGATAACCAGTCATTCCAGTATTAAAACAAATTTCGCCTAAAACGGTACCATTAATTCCAATAGATTTTCCTTTAAAAATTGTACCATCTTCTAATAAAATAATTGCGTTATTTTTGGTGCTCATATATACTGTTTTATGGTATGTTATTCTTTTTCTACTTAAAATTCAAATATAAAAAAAAGATAAACTAAAATTTAGTTTATCTTCTTTTATTATTAAATGCTTATTCACATTTTTATTCTTCTTCGTTAGATTTAGTTTCTGCAACAGGTGGTGTAAATGTTTTTGATTTTTTACCTCCTCTACGTCTTGTTTTTTTCTTCTTTTTACCATTAGGATTATAAACTTCGTTATAATCTACAAGTTCTACCATTGCCATTTCAGCATTATCACCTTGTCTATTTCCTAATTTGATAATTCTAATATATCCTCCTGGTCTATCGGCAACTTTAACAGCTACATCTCTAAAAAGTTCCGTTACAATTTCTTTTCTTTTTAAATATTTAAAAACGATACGTCTGTTGTGCGTTGTATCTTCTTTAGATTTTGTAATTAACGGTTCTATATACTGACGAATTGCTTTTGCTTTTGCCAAGGTAGTATTAATACGTTTATGTTCAATAATTGAACAAGCCATATTAGATAACATTGCTTTTCTGTGCGCCGTTTTTCTACTTAAATGATTAAATTTCTTTCCGTGTCTCATTGGTATATTATCTTTGTTATCTGGATTTTAATTAAATAAATTC
>WFMU01000410.1 GCA_015488935.1 Flavobacteriaceae bacterium
AAGTAAGGTTTTATAAGCACTTTGCTCTCCTTTTTTTGCTTTATTTATGATGGAATTAATTTTTTTAGGCAATGTTTTAAATTTTAAAGTTTGGTAACATACAAAATTACCAAGTCTTTGGTTTCGAAATTATATTTTGGATAAATATACGCATTTGAATTAAAATCAAAAATAGTTCCAAAAAAGGAATAAATAGAAATAAATCTCTTTCGTTTAATTTTTTTGCAGAAAAGCCAAAAACAAGATACTGTATTGTAATTCGAATAGAAAACAAGAAAATAACAGTTTTCCATTGAAATGATGTTGCCAGTAATAGAATAGAAAAAAACCAAAAGAAAAATTGACTACTATAAAACAATCCTAAAAGTAGTTTGTGGATTGGCTTATAGGAGGTAGCCGTAGAAATATGTCTTCTTTTCTGATACAGCCATTTCTTAAAACTGTTGTGTGGTTTAGAAATAGTAAAACTATCGGCAGAATAACAAGATGCAGTATTTGATTTTGTAGCAATTTGATTTACAAATAAATCATCATCGCCAGATTTTATATGTTCGTGTTTTATAAAACCATTAGCCTTGTTAAATAATGATTTTGTATATGCAATATTTCTGCCAACACCCATGTATGGGATTCCTATTTTTGCATAAGAAAAGTACTGTATTGCAGTTAGTAAAGTTTCAAATCGAATAAGTTTATTAAGCCAAGAATTAGGTTTTTTTTGATATGCACCATAGCCCAAAACAATAGATTTAGATTCGCTAAAGTGAGACGTTATTTCATTAATCCAGTTTTTAGAGATTGGCTTACAATCTGCATCAATAAAAAGTAAATGTTCAAATTTTGCTGTTTCAATACCTTTAGTTATTGCTTTTTTTTTGTTGCTACGCCCTTTTGTTAAACTAACAATTTTAATATTGGAATGTTTTTTTTTAAAGGATTGCATCATCTCTAAAGTAGAATCGGTAGAATGGTCGTTTACCAAAATAATTTCGAAATTAGTATTTGTTTGGTGGATTATGGATGGTAAAAATAAAAGTAAGTTTTCAACTTCATTTTTTGCACATATTATTACCGAAATAGGAATTTTTTTTAAAGCAGTTTTTTTTATAGTAGAAAAAGCAAATCTGCTAAAGAAAAATAAATAAAAAAAGAGTTGAACAGTTAAAACGATACAAAATAGCAAATAAATAAAAGCCACAATTATTTTATATCGATAATAGGTGTGGTTTTATTGTCTAAATTTGTAGCACATCCTCCTTCGTTACCACAACCACAGGTAATCCCTTTTTCTTTCATTTTAACATTTTTACCAGCACAAGTACCATCAAATTCACCATCTTTTTTTGCCCAAATTTTAATGGCAATTCCAGCAAATCCTAAACCTAATAAAGCAGAAGCAATTAATACTAATTTTAACATAATAGTTGTATAAAAAATCGGGTACAAAGATAAAGAATAATAAAATTAAAAAACTAAAAATGTTAATAAAAGAAGTGGCATTTTTAGGAGTTTATTCCTAAAAATAGTAAATTTAACAGATATTAACAAAAAATTTATAGAAAATGAAAAAATTATTCGCCGAATTTTTCGGTACATTTTGGCTTGTTTTTGGAGGTTGTGGTAGTGCAATATTAGCAGCTGCATATCCAGAATTAGGAATTGGCTTTGCAGGAGTTGCATTAGCATTTGGTTTAACTGTTTTAACTATGGCATTTGCTGTTGGACATATTTCTGGCGGTCATTTTAATCCAGCAGTATCGTTTGGATTATGGGCAGGAGGGAAGTTTGAGGCAAAAGATCTTGTAGGTTATATTATTGCACAATTAGTTGGAGCAATAGCAGCAGCAGCAATGTTATATTTAATTGTTTCTGGTAAAGAAGGATTTACAGATATTGGTGGTTTTGCAGCAAATGGATATGGAAATTTATCGCCTGGGAAATTTAGTATGCAATCGGCATTTATTGCAGAATTTTTATTAACCATGTTTTTCTTGCTAATTATTTTAGGAAGTACCAACGAAAGAGCACCAAAAGGATTTGCTCCAATTGCCATAGGTTTGGCATTAACATTAATCCATTTAATAAGTATTCCAATAACAAATACTTCGGTAAATCCAGCACGTTCTATGAGTCAAGCATTATTTGCAGGAGGCGAGTATTTAACACAATCGTGGTTGTTTTGGGTAGCACCAATCTTGGGTGCAATTGTTGCAGGATTTATCCATAAAGCATTGTTCGACAAATCGTAATTGTAAAAGTAAAAAGATGTAAATGCGAACTGTAATTCAACCAACAAATTATCTGTTTTAGTATAAATAATTTTATTTAGTACTTACCTTATAATTTATTACAGATTGGTATTTACATCTTTTTTACATTATTATTGTGGTTATGATAATTATCATAATTGTAGATTTTAAAAGGGTTTAACTTTGTAGAAGTTAATAGAAAAAACAAGAATTATTACTAAAATCAAATATTATGAAAAAATTATCTATAACAATTTGCGCTCTTTTTATAAGTTTTGCAATTTATGCACAATCAGGTCATATTATGCAAGGTATTGGTGCAGTAAATATGTCTATGGGTGGCGCAGCAACAGCACAGCCGTTAGATATTAATGGTGCAATTCAGTGGAATCCAGCTGCATTATCTGCATTTGATGATAAAGTAGTTTCTTTAAGTTTAGGAGCATTCTTTTCATCGCCAGAATTATCATCGTCGTATGGACCATTATCTGGAACAACACTAGATGATAGAGGAACATCTATTATGCCAGCTTTAGCTTATGTATGGAGTAAGCCAGATAGTAAACATACATTTGGAGTTTCGGCATTTGGTGTTAGTGGATTTGGCGTAGATTTTCCAGAAGACCCAAACTATCCACAAGACAGAATGGGAAATTCAAATCCAAATTACAATCCAGCATTAGGAAACAATCCAATTAGCTTTCCACAAAGAGCAGGAGGTTTTGGACATATAAAATCGGATTATATGTTATTACAATTGAGTTTATCTTATGCGTATAATATAACAGATAAGTTTTCTATAGGTATTCAACCAAATTTTAATTACGAAGCTTTAGAATTGGCGCCAAATCCAGTATCACCGCCAAGTCAAACCTTAGGTTATCCTACAACAGACAAAGCTTCTGCTTTGGGATTTGGAGGTCAAATAGGTGTATATTATGATTCAAAAGGTCTATTAAAATTAGGAATATCGTATAAAACAAAACAATATTTTGGCGATTATACTTTCAAAAATACTTATTTAGATGGTTCTGCAGCACCAGATGTGACCTTTAAAATGAACTATCCAGCAATATTTTCTGTTGGTATGGGATTATCTGGTAAAAAATTAGACTTTGCTTTAGATGTACGTATTGTAGATTATGATAATACAGAAGGTTTTATGGAAAGTGGATGGCAAAAAACAGGTATTCCAACACAACCATTAAATGGAGCTGTAAATGGATTTGGATGGAGAAATATGACCATTTTATCTACAGGATTACAATATAAATTAATGAAAAATTTACCAATTCGAATAGGTTATACTTACAATACCAATCCAATAGTAGATGAATTAGCATTCTTTTCTGTTTCTGCACCTGCAGTTGTTACTGATGCTGCTCAAATAGGACTTGGTTATACATTTAATAAACTAACAATTGATGCCGTATATCACAAAGGTTTTAGAGGAAAAGGAAGTCAAGGAACATTATTAAGTCCAATGGCATATCATCCTACAGCAAATCCGCTTGGAGCAATTCCTGGTTCATCAGTATCTTATAATATGGAAACTTCGATGATACAGTTTACATTAAGTTACAAATTATAAAAAAAATACATTTTTTTTAAATAAGAATTAATCTGGAAAGTTTATTATGATTTCTATTGTCTGATAAAAAATATCCATAGGCGATAAAACCTAATGAGATAAAGAGATAATACCGTATTTATAAAAATACATCTTGCTTTTAAGAAAATGAATTATATCCAATAAAAAATAGTGATAACTTTTATAATAAGTAAAGCTATTTAGGTAAAGCTGTTTTGGTAAAACAGCTTTACCTAAAATAGTA
>WFMU01000411.1 GCA_015488935.1 Flavobacteriaceae bacterium
GAGATGTGTATAAGAGACAGGGGAATAAACAAAACAAGCAGAAAACAGCACCAGAAAAAAAAGATGTAGTCCTAATTTTTAATAAAATTCCAGAAAATTGGAAGTTAAATTTTGAAGGAAGATATGTTAGTCATGGTAAATACGAAGTATCCTATACCAAATCTGGGTTTAATAATTATTTTTGGTTACCAGATAATAAGCATAATATAGATACTTTAGTCATTAAAGATGTAATGGGTAGCATAGAACTTATTCATAAATACAGAGGATTAGATAAATTTAATTATTTATTTAACGCAGGAGATACTATTGCGTTTACTTACGATGGTTTGTTGCCAATTGCAGAAGTAATAAATAGAAAAACTAAAAAATACGATGGAAATTACGAAGTTTTAAAAAGAAAACAAATTACTAATAACGACTTTCCTGCTTTTATTAAATGTCATAGTATGCGAAACTTTTTTGTAGTAGGGAAAGATCGATATATATTCGATAAAAAATTAGATTCTATATTTAAAAAAGAACAAAAAGCAAAAGCAAAAAAAGAATTACAACAAGAACATAATCTTTTAGATTCGTTATTTACAAACAAACTTATTTCAAAAAGCAACTATGATTTTTATACAAATAGAATATATTATCATACAAAAGTACTCAATGCAGATAAAAATATTTCTAATGTGGTAAAACAAAAAAATGATACCATGTTAAAATATTCTTTTTATCGCGCTTATTTAAATTTTATAGTTAAAAATACCTTTGAAAAAAATGTAAAAATGTTGCAATCTTCTAATGGTAGTAGTCCAGATTATCGTATTGTATTTGATTCCATAAGTAACAGCAGTCTTTTTGGTGCACACGAAAAAAAGTACCTTTTGTTTACTTATATGGAAAATATAATAAACACTTTTCCTAATTCGGATATAAATAAATATTTTGCACTCTACAAGAAAGAGAAAGACAGCTTAAGAATAAACTATCTAGCAAAAACATACAATCTAACAGGAAGTATTAGTAATGAAATTCAATTATTAGATAAGGCAAAACATAAAATTGCCCTTAAAGATATTTTACATAAAAATAAAGGAAAAGTTATATATATTGATTTTTGGGCGAGTTGGTGTGCACCATGTAGAGCAACGATGTCAGCCTCTAAAAAACTAAAATCATTTTATAAAAATAAAGATGTGGTATTTGTCTATTTAGCATTAAACGACCGTTTTAATGCTTGGCAAGAAGCAGCAAAAAAAGAAGGTTTAGAGAATTTTAAAAATAATTACTTTATTGCAAATTCAAAAAGTTCTAAATTAATAGAAGATTTAGAAATAAATGCCATACCAAGATATTTGCTTTATAATAAAAAAGGAGAGCTAGTACATAAAAATGCTCCTAGACCAAATAGTAAAGAATTAAAAAAAATACTCAATAAATACTTATTGAAGAAGAATTAAAATAAGAAAAAATCTAAACTTACACAAACTGTTCTACTAAATTAATAAGTGTATTAGCATCTTGTTCGCCAGATTGTCGCCATTTCATTTCGCTATCTTTGTAGATTATAAATGTAGGGTTGCCTTTAATACGTAGTGCATTTACAAGTTTTTCATTTTTAGAAATATCAATCTTTATCACTTTAGCTTTATCGCCAAGTGCAGCAGCAACATCCCTTAATATACTATGAATTAAAGATTTTTCTTCATTTTTCTCGCTGTAAAAATCAATCAAAGTTGGAGAAGATGAACTAATTATTTCGCCAAATTTTGCCATAACAGTTGTTGTTTTAAAAACTTCTTATCAATTATCTCTCAAAAAGCATTCCGTTTTACAATACAAATATAAAGTATTTTATTGATTTACTATATTTTGTAGCACATTTAGTAAGCTATTACTTTAAATGCTCCTTTACCAATAGTAGTCTCAATATTAACAAAATAGGCTCCAGATGCTACATGAAAAGGTACTTTTATTTTATTTTGTAAAAGCTCTTTTTTAGAAACAGTCTTAATTAGTTGTCCTATTGCATTATAAATTTTGGCACTTTTTAAGGTTAATCTTTTAGTATTGTTAATTACTACTTCTTCATTGTTATGTGTATAATAAACTTGTAATGATTCGTTTAAAATATCATCAACACCAACGGTGCTAGAAGGTTGAAATACCAATTTAAAACGGTCGTTATAAACGCCAGCATTTAAATTTACCTCAAAGTCCGATTGGTTAATATCGTGTGTAAATCCAGTATTGGTATCTAAAATATACACATCGCCACTAAAATTTTCTAAAGCAGCAATAGAAATAGTTTGTACGCCATCATTTGCAACTTTAAGACCAATTGGAATTTGTAAGTCCGTTCTAAAAGGTCTTGCATCAATAACATATTCTGTATTGTTTGTAACCCAATACATATCTTCTGGATTTACATCTACCATTCTTGCATCATAAGCAGTATTATGTCCATCGCTACATTCAGGTACAAAAGCCGTCATTATTTGTCTGTAAAAGCCACTTGCATTGGTAAAACCTAAACGTATTCTTTGTGTAGTATCGGTATTATTTTTTGCTCTATTAGTATTTTCTTGTTTATAGAAATGCGAATTGGCACCTTCTAGTTGAAAAACACGCATACTATTATCAATGGTAATGGTACCACCAGTAATAGATTCTACAAAGAAACCTTGTGCAACAGGAATATACCTTTTACCAACGATACCACTACTAGTACCGCCACCATTTACATCTGGATGCGAAGTAGGAGGTGTACCACCAACTAAAGTATAGGTCGCATAACCGCCTTGGTAATCAGTAACATAATGAGAATTTCCTCCCCAATGCTCCCAAAAATAAATTGCTCCTGTGGTAGCAGAAGGTGTGGTAATATTGGCAAGTACAGCAGAATTTGATGTAATAAATGCATTAGCATCTAAAGCACTTGGATATGGATTACCAAGTAAAGAAGATTTATTAGCACCTAAAACAAAAGAGTAAGTACCATCGTTTGGTTTTCCTTTAAAAACGTAATTTTGATCTGCTGTTGCTGCACCAGCGCCTTTCATGGTAAATGCTTGTCCAGCATTTATTGCATTTGTATTTCCAATACGAATCCAATCGCTATATTGGTCAATATTTCCATTTTCAAACTTCCAAAGCCAGTACGATTCTATATTTAATGGTGTAGTAACATTAGCACCAGTTAATACAGAAGGTGTTCCGTTCCATGGAGCACCACTACTATATGTTACTTGTACAGGAGTAAAAGAATTTGCCGCAGCATCGGTACCATCAAATAAAACTTCACCAACAGCATAACTTCCAGCTGTTGCTCCACTTACGGGAGATGACCAGTAATTATAATTATAAGTATTTACTTCCCCTTGTTGATCTCTTAATAAATTACTAGTACTTGTATTGGCATCTGCACCTGTATGTTTTTGAATTAATTGTGCTTCGCCAACCAATCGTAAATCACCACTTGTTAAAGTTACCCCTTTTTCAACAACTAGTTCAGTACCATCCGAAACGGAAACACCTGTAGTATTGCTAACAACCATATTTTCAAAAGCCACTTTATTAGAAGAACCAGAAATGGTTTGTATTAGGTTTGTTGTGGCATTAACATTTGTTGGACTATCAAAATAAGTAATACCATTTGCTGTATCTGGACTTCCAGATTCGGTAACAGTACCATTATTTATAAAATTACTATTTAGATGTAAAATGCCTTCATTATTGTGTGTGGCAGCAGCTTTATTGGTATATTCTTCACCAAAATAAACGGTAGTTCCATCTTTAATTTTTAAAATGCCTTCATTGACAATCTGTGCAAATGAAGACAAGGATACAAGCGTAAAAGCAAGTAATAAAAGGGTAGATTTTCTCATAATAACGTATTAACAAGGTTATATTAACATCCAAAGATAAAAAAATATTCCATTTAATACTAAAAATTAGTCTAAATTTGCCTTAATGAAATATTTAACCAATCTTTTTAAGATAAAAAACAGATAGATTTCATTGTAAAAAAAGAGAATATTAAATGAAAGGATTAGTAATAAAATCTACAGGATCTTGGTACGAAGTAAAACACAAAAATGAAGTGTTTACTTGCAGACTTAAAGGTAAATTTAGGATAAAAGGAATTAAAAATACCAATCCAGTCACCGTTGGTGATATAGTAGATTTTGAATTAGAAGAAAAGCAAAAGACAGGTGTAATTCACAAAATATACGAACGTAAAAATCACATTATTCGCAAATCTGTAAATTTATCTAAACAAACACATATTATTGCATCCAATATAGACCAAGTATTTTTATTGATAACCATAGATAATCCACCAACATTTACAGGTTTTATAGACCGCTTTTTAGCATCTGCAGAAGCCTATAAAATTCCTGCAATTTTGATTTTTAACAAAATAGATACTTACGATAAAAAAGCTGATTTGGCTAAAGAAAAATTAAAAGAAATATATACTAAAATAGGATATAAATGTATGGATATTTCTGCTTTAAATAAAACAAATATTGCATCGCTAAAAACAATGATGAAAGACAAGGTAAGCATGTTTGCAGGACACTCTGGTGTTGGAAAATCGACTTTAGCAAATGCCATAGACCCAAATTTAAATTTAAAGACCAAAGAAATATCTACGCAGTATAAACAAGGGCAACACACTACCACTTTTGCCGAGATGTTTACCTTGCCATTTGGAGGTTATTTAATAGATACTCCTGGTATCAAAGGTTTTGGTGTGGTAGATTTTGAACCAAATGAAATAACAGATTATTTTCCAGAATTTTTTGCCTTAAAAGGCAGTTGTAAATTTCATAATTGCTTACATACCAATGAACCAAAATGTGCTGTAAAAGAAGCATTAGAAAACAATGAAATTGCAGAATCTCGTTATAAAAGTTACGTACAAATACTAGAAGGAGATACCGAAAATTATCGCGTAGATGAATACGCTTTGTAAATAAGGAATTAAAATTATATGAAAACAGTAATTCAAAGAGTAAAAGAAGCTTCCGTTACCGTAGATAATGCTATAATTAGCGAAATTAAAAATGGTGTTTTAATTTTATTGGGAATTGGAAATAACGATACTATAGAAGATATAAAATGGCTTTCTAATAAGATTGTAAATCTAAGAATTTTTGAAGATGCAAATAAGGTAATGAATCTATCATTAAAAGATGTAGATGGTGAAGTAATTGTAGTAAGTCAGTTTACATTAATGGCAAGTACTAAAAAAGGGAATAGACCAAGTTATATAAAAGCGGCAAAACCAGAAGTTTCCATACCATTATACGAACAATTTGTAACACAAATAGAAAGTGATTTAGGGAAAAAAGTAGGCACAGGAATTTTTGGTGCAGACATGAAAGTACAATTGTTAAATGATGGTCCTGTAACTATTGTGATGGATTCTAAAAATAAGTAGAACTCAGGTTTTAAAGATTAGAAAATTTTGCAAAACAAATTTATGCTTTAGGTTTAGTTACCAATATGGTATATGTAGCAACAATATCATCACCAATTTTTAAGTGTACATCATAAAAACCTTTATGTTTAAATTTATTTTTAAATGTTATAATTCCATTTTCCTTTTTAATGTTATAGATATGAAATTTTTTTTCCTTATCTCCTAAGAAAGTAATTAAAGCAACCTTATTAACAGGTGTATTTTTAAGAGCTTTAAACTGAAAACTAACCTCTTTATTATTTAAAACTTCTAGGTTCATTTTAGAAGGTTTTAAGGAGCTAATTTTGTATTTAAAAGCCTCTCCATAAATAAGAGGTGAATTAAGAAATGTTGTGTTAGTTGTTACTTTATTTAGCAGCCATTTTTTTTGTAGAGGATAATGATTTTCGGCAAACAATATAGGTTCTGTTAAAAAATAGCCATCGTTATAATCTTTTACAAAAACGGCATTTTCATTCATATAACCACTAGACCAAGTAGCATCGCACAAATACCATTGGTTATTTAGTTTTACCGCATTCCAAGAGTGATTAGGTGTCTCCAACGTATCAATATTAGAATTAAAAGTTCGTCCATAACCATCAATAATTTTACATTCTATATCTGCTAAAAAAGAAAGTTCTTTAATTAAATACGCATAACCTGTACACATTGTTTTATTGTGTTTTAGTAATTTTGTAAAAACTTTTTTCTTATATTCTTCATTCCATTTCATAAGTGCAATACTATCCTTTTTAAGTTTTTTACGCTTGTAAGAAACTTTATCATGTTGATTAATATCGCCAATAATATTAGTACAAACCCAAGTGTAAATTGCTCTAAACTTTTCAACTTTTGTTGTAAGTTTTGCAGTGAGTTTATAACTGAGGAGAGGCAGATTTTGTAAATCCTCTCCTTTGTTTAATTTAGCAATATTATCCGCTTTTGTAAAATCTATATTTTTAAAATCAGCAATCTGCGCATTGGTTGTATTAAAAA
>WFMU01000412.1 GCA_015488935.1 Flavobacteriaceae bacterium
AAATAATGCAATAATTACAATTAAAGTAGATATTAAATCGGTAAATAAATTTTCCATATTTAACATTTTATAAGTTATTGCATTTAATTGTTCTCTAGTCTGAACTTTAAAGGTATTCCCTAATTTTGCCTGTAAATTTTTTACTATTTCTTTCGCATTTTTATCCTCTTTAAGCCTAATTTCTATTGCAGATATTTGATTTTTATCGTAACCCAATAATTCTTGTGCTAAAGCAATATTAGCAAAAATATATTCGTTATTTAGCGTCTCTGTCAACTCAAAAATACCTACAACTTGTGTTTTTACAGTATTAAAAGACTTCATACTCAATTGCCCTTTTCCAGGTTTTGGCACATAAACTTTTAGCGCATCAGCAAAAGAGTAAGTAGATAATGATAATTTATTAGACACACCAGCGCCAATAATTACCGCCTTCTTTGCCTTATAATTAAACCATTCACCAATAACCACTGCCGTATCCATTTTATTTACGTTTAAATAATTAAAATCGACACCTTTTATGGTTGCGCCAATACGTTTGTTGTTATAATCTAATAAAACATGTTCTTCAATTACAGTAGAAAAATCAGAAATATCGGTATCTTGTAATACCTCTTTTATACGATTGGTAAGCAAAAAAGATTTTCCTTTTACAGCAGTAACCTTTACATCGGGATCTGCAGTATTCATAAAAAATATATTGTATGATTTTAATCCAGAAAACACAGAAAGTACAATAAATAAAGCCATTGTTGCTATAATAACACCAGTAGTTGCAATTTTAGTGATGATATTAATGGTATTATTGCTACTCTTTGAAAATAGATACCGTTTGGCTATATATAAGGAGGTATTCAACTATCGTTTTTGTCTTTTAGGTAAAATATTAGGATTTTTTATTGGATTTTCATCATCTCCACGTAAAGCAGAATCAATTCCCTCAATATAATCTAAAGAATCGTCCGAAAAGAATTCTAAATTAGGCATTCGGCGCAATTGATTTTTTGTTCTTCGTGCCAATTCATATCTAATGGTACTATTATTTTTTTTTATGGCTTCAATTAATTTATCTCTATGTTCACTCGGAAAAACACTAACATAAATTTTTGCCTCACCTAAATCCGAAGTTACATATACTTTCGTAATGGATATTAGTACTCCTTTTAGCCAATCTCTAGCTTCACCTTGTAAAATATCAATAAGGTCTTTTTGCAAAACACTTGCAATCTTTTTTTGTCTGTTTGTTTCTTCCATACGACAAAATTAAGGTTTTTTTGCTAAAGTAGTTCCCTAAAGTTGTTTTGCTTTTTATGTAAAGATGTTTTACTTTTTACGTAAAGGTGTTTTGGTAAAACATCTTTACTATTACATTTTTTAAGCGATTTATTTCCTGTTACATCTTTACATAAGCAGTTTTTTATATCTTTACACTTTAAAATATTTGGATATGCAAAAAATGGAACACATCGGTATTGCTGTTAAAAATTTAGAAGAATCGAATACGCTTTTTGCCAAGTTATTTGGTAAAAAACACTACAAAATTGAAGAAGTGGCAAGTGAAGGTGTAAAAACTTCCTTTTTTAAAATCGGGACTAATAAAATTGAGTTGTTAGAAGCGACAAAAACCGATAGTCCTATTGCAAAATTTATTGAAAAAAAAGGTGAAGGCGTACACCATATTGCATTTGCTGTTGCCAATATTGAAAAAGAAATTAAGCGTTTAAAGAAAGAAGGGTTTGTGGTATTGAATGATGTGCCAAAAAAAGGAGCAGATAATAAACTAGTCGCTTTTTTGCATCCTAAAAATACAAATGGAGTTTTGATTGAATTATGTCAAGAAATTTATACGAAATAAGTATATTTGCGTTTTAAGCTTAAACAAAAGTAATACGTAAGCACAATAAATAATTCTAATTCATTAAAATGGCCAAAACTTCCTCTTTTGAAAAATACCAAAAAAGACGTTTGCGTTCTTCGTATCTTTCTGTTATAGTGAGTATTTCGCTAGTGTTGTTTCTACTTGGATTGTTAGGAATGCTTATTTTTCATACCAAAAATATCTCCAATCACTTTAAAGAACAATATGCAATTAATGTTTTTTTAAAAGACAATATTAAAGAAAGTGATTTAGAAAATTTTAAAAAAAGCTTACAAAAAGAAAATTTTACAAATGCTATAAAATTTGTGTCTAAAAAAGAAGCACTAACCATTTATAAAGAAGAAGTTGGCGAAGATTTTATGGAGTTTTTAGGAGAAAATCCCTTAAAAAATAGTATCGATTTATTTTTAAAAGCAGATTATGTTTCTTCCGATAAAATACACCTAATTGAAAAAAGATTACTGCAAAATAGGATTGTGGATGAGGTTACCTATGATAAATCTTTGGTATATTTATTAAACGAAAGTGTAAAAAAAATTGGTTTTTGGCTATTGATATTTAGTGGTTTACTAAGTTTAATTGCCTTTGTATTGATTAATAGTTATCTAAGATTATCGATTTATGCAAAACGTTTTACTATAAAGACCATGCAAATGGTAGGAGCAACCAAACGTTTTATAAGAAAACCATTTTTATATCGAAGTGTAAAGTTAGGTATGGTTGGTGCCATTGTTGCCATTATTGCACTAGTAGCCCTGCTTTTGTTTTTTAATGATAAATATCCAGACTTAGGATTAATAGAGGATAAATGGAGCTTATCGCTTCTGTTTTTTGGTGTTTTTATTTTGGGTATTATAATAACTTGGCTAAGCACTTTCTTTGCAACAAAGCGATTTTTAAATTTAACAGCAGATGAATTGCACTATTGATGGATGTTAGATGTTGAGTTTTGGATGTTGAGTTTTGAATTATGTATATTAATAATTTTGATTTCGAGACTTCAGAATTTCGTAAACAAAGCAGATAGGTTATAAATAAAAAAATAGAAAAATATATTAACTAAAAAAATATGACAAAAAAAGAACATAAATCAGAAAATAACCACTCGTTTCTTTTTGGTAAAAAGAATTATAAATTTATGGCTATAGGCTTAGGAGTAATTGCGCTTGGCTTTATTTTAATGGCTGGTGGAGGTAGTGATGACCCTACTATTTTTAATCCAGAGATGTATAATTTTAGAAGAATTCGTATTGCGCCAACATTGGTTTTAATAGGACTTGGTATCGAGATTTATGCTATTCTGTTAAATCCAGATAAAAAATGAGTTATTTATACGCTATTATTCTTGCAATTATCGAAGGAATAACAGAATATTTACCAGTGTCTTCTACAGGACACATGATTATTGCTTCGTCTTTTATGAAAATTGCAGGAGATGATTTTACCAAACTTTTTACCATTGTAATCCAGTTAGGAGCTATTCTGGCGGTGGTTGTTTTGTATTGGAAGCATTTTTTTCAAAGTATCGATTTTTATTTTAAATTGTTTGTTGCCTTTATTCCAGCTGTTATTTTAGGATTATTGCTAAACGATTTTATAGATACCTTGTTAGAAAGTCCAGTTACAGTAGCCATTTCTTTAATTATTGGAGGTGTTATTTTACTTAAAGTGGATGATTGGTTTAAATCTAATGAAGAAGTAGATGCCAGTAATCCAGAGGCACATACGATAATTAGCTATACAACTGCATTAAAAATTGGATTTTTTCAATGTTTGGCTATGATACCAGGAACATCTAGAAGTGGAGCGAGTATTGTTGGAGGGATGACACAAAATTTAAGTAGAAAAGTAGCAGCAGAGTTTTCTTTCTTTTTGGCAGTACCTACAATGTTTGGAGCAACTGCATATAAAATGTACAAATATTATAAAGCTGGTTTTGAATTGAGTAGTACACAAATTAATTATCTGATTATTGGTAATATTATTGCATTTATTGTGGCATTAATTGCTATAAAATCATTTATTGATTATTTAAGTAAAAAAGGATTTAAAATTTTTGGATACTATCGTATTATTTTAGGGATTATTTTACTGATTATTCATTTCGCTTTTTTTAAATTGAGTGTTTAATTAATACGATAAAGTGTCGAAAAGAACCAACCTTATATTCCTTTTAATATTTTTATGGTAAAAAACAAAAGAACGGAAGAAGATTTTAAAAGCGGTCAAGTTTTATTAATTGATAAACCACTTACTTGGACTTCTTTTCAGGTAGTAAATAAATTGCGTTGGCATATTAGAAAAACATTTAATATAAAAAAAATAAAAGTTGGTCATGCAGGTACACTAGACCCTTTGGCTACAGGTTTATTAATTATTTGTACTGGAAAGTTTACTAAAAAAATTAACGAATATCAAGCACAAACTAAAGAATATACAGGTACTATTACACTTGGAGCAACAACACCTTCGTACGATTTAGAAACAGAAATTAACAAAACTTTTCCTACAGCACACATTACAGATGAACTCATTCATAAAACAACAACACAATTCATAGGAGAAATTGCACAAAAACCGCCTATTTTTTCAGCCATTCGAAAAGATGGAAAACGGTTGTATGAATTGGCTAGAGTAGGGGAGACAACCGAGATTAAATCGCGCCTTGTTACCATTCACTATTTTGAAATCACTAAAATAAATTTACCCGAAGTGGCGTTTAGAATATCTTGTAGTAAAGGAACTTATATACGTTCTCTTGCTTATGATTTTGGTTTAGCATTAAATTCTGGTGGTCATTTAAGTAAACTTAGACGAACCAAAATTGGTAATTTTTCTGTAGATGATGCAGTAACACCTTTAGCTTTTGTAGAAGATTTGTAGTTTTAACGAGAGTTCTACTATAAAATCCAATTTACAGAAATTAAATAAGACTATACATTCCTTCAAAAATTTGAATTCATCTATGCAAAAAATCATGCAAACTGTAAACGAATTTTATATAAAACCAACGTTTTTAGTGTTGTGATTTGTTTAAAGTTAATTTTCTTTTTTATCTTCTTCTTGTTTTTTTATTGCTAAAAAATTATCTAAATCTGTAAAAATAACCTTGGCTTTTTCATCAAATAAAAAGGTACTTTCTTCTCCATTTGCCATATTATTGCCTAATTGTAATATTTTATCTTTTTCGGATACTTTTAAGGTTAAGAATTCTTTTTTATTTCTATTATATTTATTCAGTAAATAACTATGTACAGA
>WFMU01000413.1 GCA_015488935.1 Flavobacteriaceae bacterium
AGGTTTTCCTACAAAAAAAGAGGAAGATTGGAAATATACTTCTATAAAATCGCTAATAAATAAAGATTATACTGTTTTTCCTAGTAAAGAAAATACCGTAGAATTAAAAGATGTAAAAAAGTATTTTATTCACGAAATCGATTCGTATAAAATGGTGTTTGTCGATGGTAACTTTAGTTCTTTTCTTTCGGATACTACACATGACAATATGGATATTTGCCTGATGTCATCGGCACTAAAAAAACCAAAGTACAAAATTGTTATTGACCACTATTTTAATACCATTGCCGATAAAAAAGATAGTATTACTTCGCTAAATACCGCTTTTTCTAAACAAGGTGTTTTTATTAATATTCCGAAAAATAAAATTGTTTCTAAACCAATTCAATTTTTATTTTTCTCTACTAAAAACGATAAAGAATTATTACTACAACCTCGTAATTTAATTATTGTTAATGAAAATTCTCACGTTCAAATTATAGAACGTCACCAAAGTTTAAGCAATCATGCCGTATTAACAAATTCTGTTACCGAAATTTTTGCAAACAAACGTGCTATTATTAACTATTACAAAATACAAGATGACAAAAAAGAGGCTTCTTTATTTGACCAAACCTATATTCAACAAAAAGACAATAGTATTGTTAATGTAAACACATTTTCTTTTGGTGGAAAATTAACGCGTAACAGCTTAGAATTTCATCAGATTGGCGAACATATAGAATCTAATCTTAATGGTATAACCATTATTGATGAAAAACAGCATGTTGATAACCATACTTTGGTAAAACACAATAAACCAAATTGTGTAAGTAACGAATTGTACAAAGGTATTTATGCCGATACGGCAACTGGCGTTTTTAACGGTAAAGTTATTGTAAATAAAATTGCCCAAAAAACAAATGCTTTTCAGCAAAATAACAATATTTTAATTGGAAAAAAAGCAAGTGTCAACAGTAAACCACAATTAGAAATTTTTGCTGACGATGTAAAATGCTCTCATGGTTGTACCATCGGACAATTAGATGATACGGCTTTGTTTTACATGCAGCAGCGCGGAATTTCAAAAAAAGAAGCTACAGGATTGTTGTTATATGCTTTTGGAAACGATGTGGTTGAAAAAATTAAAATTCCAGAATTAAAATCTAGAATTACCAAATTGATTGCAAAAAAATTAAATGTTAATTTGGGATTTTAAAAAAAAGGGATTATTCAAATAAATGAATAATCCCTTCAAGAAAAAAATTAACTAAAACCGTTTTGTTCCGTTTGGTTGATACGCATAATTAAATGTTAAATATGCATCATCACCATCTTCTGGTGTAGTTGTTTGGTTTTTGTAGTAACTCAACATTTCCATTTTTGCATATTTTCCATCGTGTGTTCTTATTACAATTACTCTTCCGGGAATTGGTGTTATTAAATGTGTTGCTGGATTGTAATTATACCAACCATTTCCACTACCTGATGCTATTGCATTAACAATTGCGGTATCTATTTTAAAATCTTCATCTGATGGTGCTTGTGTAACTGCTTCAAAAGTAGAAACTAAAACGGCTGCTGCTGCATTAGAGCTACCATGCACACCTCCATTTACGATAATGGTTGTTCCTTTAAAGGCAATATCCCAATTTGCAGTTGCTGCAACGGTTGTTCCTTGGGAAAAACTAAAATATTTGGTAATTCCTTCAGAAATAATTTCTCCTGTAGAATAATCTCTTACATCGCTAGGTGCATGTAAATTTTCTATTTTTTTTACGATTAAATTCGATTCTTGTGTTTCTTCTATATCGTCTGAAGTACAAGAATTTAATCCTATAAAAAGTATTAAAGCTACTACTAATTTAATTGTTTTCATGTTTATTGGTATTAAAATTTATAATTAATTGTTGCGTAAAATGTTCGTCCTGCCAAAGACGAAATGGTATATTCTGGCGTTGCATAAGTAAAATCGAAAAGGTTATCTACTCCAAGTTGTATTTTTAATTTTTCTTTTAAAAAATTTTTAGAAATGGAGCTATTTGCTAAGAAATAAGCATTTGTATATTCTTTTTCTATATCTAAAATCTGGTTATTATTTAAATCTGCAAATCCGTATTTTCCTTTGTACATTACTCGCAAATTTGCGGTTATTCCTTTATAAATATTTGTTGCTAAAACTTTAAAATTTGCTGTGTGTTTTGACCTATTTAACAGTCCTCCATAATCTTTTTTTGTTACTCTATAGGCACTTAGTGTCTCTGGGTTTTGTGCATAAATACCGCTACCATCTAATTGTTTTAGCACTTCTTTATCTTTTGCTTCTAAATATTGATATCCAAAAGATACCTTTATATTTTTTGTTAATTGATAGTTTGCATCTAATGTTAACCCTTGCGAAAAAACACGATTTAAATTCTGATAACTATATGTTTGCCATCCATTAGTTTTTAATGCTATTGGTGTTGTATCTATTAAATTTTTTAAATCGTTTCTAAACAAATTAATGGTAAGTATCGTATTTGGAATGGCTGTTATTTTAAATCCAAGGTTCATTCCTACAGATGATTCGGGGTTAATTTTCCCATCCGAATTTAAAATCTTGTAGTACTGGTTATAAATTACTGGTTTGTTTGTTGTTGGGTCTAAAGCTATTTGGTTGTTTGTTAATAGGTTTGCAATTCCTTGTTCTACGTAAGTAGTACCTAATACTGTATAACCAACGGCATTATTAGTATAATTAAAATACAATTGTTTAAATGTTGGCTTTTTAAATCCTCTTCCAATAGATGCTTTTACTATAAATGTTGGCTTTACGCGATATAAAAACGAAATTTTAGGGTTAAATTGGTTGGTATAAGTATCGTGTTTATCGAAACGTGCACCTACTACTATATTTAATTTTTTAGTAATATCTAATAAATATTGTGCAAATATGTATTTATTATTGGCTGTATGTAACGAATTATCTATTAAATTGGAGGTAGATACTGCTTCTTGTGCATAACCTAAACCTAAAG
>WFMU01000414.1 GCA_015488935.1 Flavobacteriaceae bacterium
CTATAGAGCATTACAATATCATTACTTGATTTATCGAATATAATATCGTATTTTTTTGTTTTAGATATTTCTTGTATTGCATTAAATATTTGGTCTTGTATCGGTTTTACTAATTGTTTTCGCAATAAAAACAAATCTCCTGATGTTCCAAAATATGCTTCTTGTAATCTTTTTAATTCTGTTTCTTTGATATTTATATCTTCTTCTCTATCGGCTACCAAATCGCTTGTTAACAATGCTTTTTCGTTGCTTAATGATAGTTTCATTGCATCTATTTCCTTTTTAAATTTGTCTAATTTAGCATTCCAATCTTTAACTCTACTATCCAACTTGGATTGTGCGGTTGCATATTCTGGAATGTTCTCTAAAACATAGTCTCTATCAATATATCCTATTTTTTGTGCTTTTTGAGCATACGTTAATTGTACAAGTAAAACAAACAATACTATGGAAACTCTCTTTATCATAATTATATTAGGTTAGTTAGAAATAATCGTGCCAAACTTTTATACTAAACTACAAATATACACAATATATTGTGTTTAAACTGTCTAAAATTGTTGTCCGATTGTAAAATGTGTTTGCCAACCAGATTTTACACCAGGAGCTTGTGGAATATCATCAAATCCATGTCCAAAATCTATTCCTAATAATCCAAAGGATGGCATAAATAAACGCAATCCTAGTCCTGCAGATCTTTTTAAATCAAAAGGGTTAAACTTTGTTAAACCGTTGTAAGAATTTCCTCCTTCTAAAAATCCTAATACATAGATTGATGCGGTTGGTTTAAGTGTTATTGGATATCTTAATTCAAAAGAGAATTTATCGTAAACGGTTCCTCCACCTGATGGTGATAATGTATTGTTTTGATAACCTCTTAATCCTATTGTTTGTCTTCCATCATAACTTTGCCCTTGTAATCCATCTCCTCCTACATAAAAACGTTCGAATGGAGAAATTCCTAATTTTTTATTATAATCGCCTAACAAACCGAATTCTGCTCCAGAAACTAGTACGAGTTTTTTAGTAATTTCATTAAACCATTTTCCAGAAAAACTTACTTTCCAAAATTCTAACCATTTGTATTTTTCTTTATTAGATATATTGTCATAGTCTTTATTTTGAAATAAAGAATACGGTGGTGTTAATTTTGCTCCAATATTAAATTGCGATCCTTTTATTGGATATATTGGACTTGGTCCTTGTGAGTTTCTTCCAAAATTAATAGCTAATGAAAAGTTATTTGATTTTCCATTATTATTTTCGAAATTAAATGTTGGAAAGTAATAATTTTTTAATGTATAACCTTGGTAATTTAAGGATGTAGATAAGATAAAATAATCGTCTGGCCATCGCAAACGTTGATTTATTCCTATGGAAGCTCCTATAATATCTATTTTTTTACTTTTATCGACACCACCTGAATAATAACTTCCATTTTTAAAACCATATTGTCTAGAGTTATATACAGAAAATGATAGTGCTTTTGGTCTTTTTCCTCCTAACCATGGTTCTGTAAAAGACAGGCTGTAGGTACGCGAATATTTACTTGCTTGTAATCGTAATGCCATACGTTGTCCGTCTCCCATTGGAATTGGTTTGTATGCTTTTTTATTGAATAAATTTCTTGCGGAGAAGTTAGAAAATGATAATCCTAATGTACCTATAAAGGCACCTCCACCATAACCTCCTTGTAATTCTATTTGACTAGAGCCTTTTTCTGCAACACTGTATTCTATATCTACTGTTTTTTCTGCATAGTTTTGTTTTACATTTGGTGTAACTGCCTCTGGGTCAAAAAATCCTAATTGACTTATTTCTCTTATGGATCTAATAATTGCTTGTTTGCTAAATAAGTCGCCTGGATTTGTACGTAATTCTCTATAAACTACATGGTCAAATGTTTTATCATTTCCTACTACCGATACATTTTTAACAATAGCTTGTTCGTCTTCATGAATTCTAATTTCTATGTCTATTACATTGTCTTTTACTGCTGTTTCTACAGGTGTTACATTAGAGAACATATATCCTCTATTGTAATAGATATTACCAATATCGTCTGAGTCTGGTGTACCGTCTCCATTTACTCGTTCGCTTAATAGTTTTCCATTATAGATATCTCCTTTATTAATTCCTAAAAATGTGCTCAACTGTTTGTCGGTAAAAACGGTATTTCCTAGAAATTTAATATTTCCAAATTTATATTGTTTTCCTTCTTTTAGTTTAATATCTAAGTTTATTGTATTGTTATCGTTCCAAGAAATAGAATCGCTAATAATTTGTGCGTCTCTATATCCTTTTTCTTGATATTTTGTTACTAATTTTTCAAGGTCTGCTGTATAAGCGTCTTCTACGTATTTTGATCTTTTCCAAAATCGCCAAAATGCTTTTTGTTTTGTTTTCTTTAGGTATTTTCTTAGTTTACTACTTTTTAAGTCTTTATTTCCTTTAAATCTAATTTTCTTTATTTTAACTCTATTACCTCTATCTATTTTAATTAGTGCTGCTACGGTATTATTTGTAGCTGTATCTTCTTTTGTTTGAATAAAAACTTTTGTTTTTAGATATCCTTTGTCTTTATATTTTTTTATGATAAAGTTTTTGGTTGTTGTTATCAGATTTTCTGTAAGCATTGCCCCTTTTTTAAAGGCGATTTCTTTTTGTAAATCGGTTCTTTTGCTTTTTTTAAGTCCTTGGATTGTTACTTCTCCTATTTTGGATAGTTCTTTTACATCAAATTCTAAATAAATGGCTCCTTTATCAATTTTTGCTGCATATACATCTACATTGCTAAACAACTTTGATTCCCATAATTTTTTTATTGCGCTTGATAATTTATCTCCTGGAATTTTAATTTCTTGTCCTTCAACTAAACCAGAATAGGCTTTTATAGATTGGTCGCTAAATCGTTGATTTCCTTTAATTGCTATACCTCCTAAAATATATTTTTTTGCTTTTTTTAGATTAATAACGGAATCTTTTGGCTTATCGTTATCAACTACTTGTGCTTGTATTGTATATCCAAAAAATAGTACTAATACAACTAATATATTATTCTTAATTTTACTCATTGTCTTTTATTTGATCGCTTGTTTTACCAAATCTTCTTTCTCTTTGTTGATAATCTAATATGGCATTGTAAAAATCTTGTTTTTTAAAATCTGGCCAAAATATGGATGTAAAATAAAGTTCTGCATAGGCTATTTGCCATAGTAAAAAATTACTTATTCTTTTTTCTCCACTTGTTCGTATTACCAAATCTACATTTGGCAAATTACGAGTATATAAATGATTATTAATAATATTTTCATCAATTTCTTCTACGGAAAGTTCATTATTAACAATTTTTTTAGAAATATTTTTGAATGCATTAACAATTTCTGCTTTGGAACTATAACTAAGTGCTAAATTTAATATTAAATGTGTGTTGTTTTTTGTTTTTTCGATTACTTCTATTAATACTTTTTGTGTATTTTTTGGTAGGTGTGTAATATCTCCTATGGTTCTTAAAGAAATGTTATTTTTTTGAAGTAAATCTAGTTCTTTTTTTAGGGATGTTACTAATAAACTCATAAGCATCTCTACTTCTTTTTTTGGTCTATTCCAATTTTCTGTTGAAAATGCATAAAGGG
>WFMU01000415.1 GCA_015488935.1 Flavobacteriaceae bacterium
CATACCTATCATTAAAACAATAGTTATGGTTAACCAATTATTTGTAGAAAGTGCATTAATCATAAACCTTTGTTAAATGTAAATTAACGAACAACAAAATTAGTGATATTTTGTTTTACCTTTGTCAAAATAAACCAAATTAATGAATAATACACTTGTTATCATACCAACTTATAATGAGAAAGAAAATATAGAACGCATTATTAATGCTACATTTTCTCAAAAAAAAGCATTCGATATTTTGGTTGTGGATGATAATTCGCCAGATGGTACATCAAAAATTGTAGCAGAATTACAAAATAAATTTCCAAATCGTTTATTTATTGAAAATAGAAAAGAGAAAACAGGATTAGGTGCTGCGTACATTCATGGTTTTAAATGGGCAATTCAAAAAAAATACGATTATATTATTGAAATGGATGCCGATTTTTCTCATAATCCAAATGATTTAGGCTCTTTATATCGTGCTTGTGCAGAAGAAAATGCCGATATGTCTATTGGCTCTAGATACATTAAAGGAAAAATAAATGTAGTGAATTGGGATTTTAAGCGCATTGTTTTATCTGTTTTGGCATCAAAATATGTGCGTTTTATCACAAGAATTCCTGTGTATGATACTACTGCTGGTTTTGTTTGTTATCGTAGAAAGGTTTTAGAAACCATAGATTTAGACCAAATTCATTTTGTAGGTTATGCCTTTCAGATAGAAATGAAATTTAAAGCATGGAAACATGGTTTTAAAATTAAAGAAGTAGAAATTATTTTTACAGATAGAATTGCAGGTGAGTCCAAAATGTCTGGTTCCATTATATCCGAAGCTATTTTTGGCGTACTTAAAATGAAATTAAAAGGTATTACTAAAAAATAAAAGAATTTAAATCAATAACAAAAATGCAAATTCTAATAAAAAATGCTCATATAATAAACGAAGGTCAAATACTTAAACGTGATGTTTTAATTAAAAAAGAGCGTATTATTTCTATTGCAGAAAATATTTTGGCAAATGATAAAACAGAAGTTATTGATGCAACAGGAAAATATTTATTGCCTGGACTAATTGATGACCAAGTACATTTTAGAGAACCAGGTTTAACACATAAAGCAAATATAAAAACCGAATCTCGTGCTGCTGTAGCAGGAGGAATAACCTCTTTTATTGAAATGCCAAATACCATTCCACAAGCAACCACACAAGAGTTATTGGCAGATAAATTTAAAATAGCGGCAGCAACTTCGTATGCAAATTATTCGTTTATGCTTGGAGGGACAAACGATAATTTAGAAGAAATTCTTAAGACCAATCCGAAAAATGTAGCAGCCATAAAATTGTTTTTAGGTTCTTCAACAGGAAATATGTTGGTAGATAATATAGAAGTGTTAGAAAAGATTTTTTCTTCAACAAAAATGCTTATTGCAGTACATTGCGAGGATGAAACTACCATAAAAAACAATCTAGCCAAAGCAAAAGTAGAATATGGCGAGAATATTCCTATTGCAATGCACCCAATTATTAGAAGTGCCGATGCGTGTTATTTATCCTCTTCCCAAGCCATTGCATTAGCTAAAAAAACAGGAGCAAGGTTACACATTTACCACCTTTCTACCGCAATAGAAACGGATTTGTTTACCAATAAAATTCCGCTTGAAGAAAAACAAATCACTTCCGAAGTTTGTGTACATCATTTGTGGTTTGACGATAGTGACTACGAAAGAAAAGGAACATTTATTAAATGGAATCCTGCGATAAAAACAAAAAAAGACAAAGAAACATTACTAAAAGCACTTTTAGACGATAGAATAGATATTATTGCAACCGACCATGCACCACATACTATTGCAGAAAAAAAGCAAGTATATACCAAAGCACCAAGCGGTGGTCCATTGGTACAACATGCATTACTAGCATTATTAGAAATGTACAAACAGCAGAATATAACATTAGAAAAAATTGTAGAAAAAGCCTGTCATAATCCAGCTAAAATTTATAAAATAGAAAAACGAGGATATATTAAAGAAGGCTATTTTGCCGATTTGGTTTTGGTTGACTTAAATAAGCCGCAAACCGTTAGTAAAGAAAATATTTTATACAAATGTGGCTGGTCGCCATTTGAAGGTACTACGTTTTCGTCAACTATTTTAACTACATTTGTAAACGGAAACAAAATTTACGATAAAGGAGTTTTTAACAACAATAGTAAAGGAAAACGCCTTTTATTTAATAGATAGTTATACCATGAAAAATATAATTTACATTCTAATTTTAATCTTAGGCTTTTCTTGTAAAAAAGAAAAGATGAAAAAACCAGAAAATTTTATTCCAAAAGAAAAAATGGTTGCATTATTGGTAGATATGAAAATTGCCAATAAAACAAAAACCATTAAAACCATTAATCTAAAAAAAGATTTGAACTACATGTCTTATATTTTTGAAAAATATAAAATAGATAGTGTGCAATTCAAAGAAAATAATGCCTATTATGTAAATCATATAGTAGAATATGAAGATATTTATAAAGAGGTGCAAAGGCGAATAAAAGACTCTTTAGCCAAGTACGAAAAAATTGTAAAAACCACAGATTCTATTGCACGAGAAAAAAGAAAATTAAACAAAGGTTTAAAAAAAGTACAAAAAGAGTTAGAAATAAGACCAGAACTAATGGCAGATGAGCAAACGGTTAAAAAGCAAGTGAGTCCAAGAAAAAGTTCAAATAAATAGATTTTATAATCACTTAAATTTGTATATCGTCAATTAGTTAGGTTTTGGTCTTACGTTTATATGTTTAGAAGCAAAACGGTCTTACGTCTTTTTACCAAACAACAATGAAATTAAATTTTAGAACTTAGGCTATACATTCAAATAGTACTGCTAATATGAATTTTTAGACAGCAATATTTTGTACCTTCGCATAATTAATGTACAAAATAAATGAAAAAAGTAATTTTAATTATTCTAGATGGTTGGGGAATAACACAAGACCCAAAAGTTTCTGCAATTTATCAAGCAAAAACACCCTTTTTTGATTCGCTACTTAAAAAATATCCAAATGCTAGTTTACGTACAGATGGATTACATGTTGGGTTGCCAGAAGGACAAATGGGAAATTCGGAAGTTGGACACATGAATCTCGGTGCTGGACGAATTGTATATCAAAATTTGGTAAAAATTAATAAAGCCTACGAAGAAAAAACCTTAGATACAGAAATTGAAATCCAAAAAGCATTTAAATATGCCAAAGAAAACAAGAAAAATGTACATTTTATTGGTTTGGTTTCCGATGGAGGTATTCACTCACATATAAACCATTTAAAAGGATTGCTACGAGCAGCCAAAAATGCAAAAGTAAACAATGTTTTTGTACATGCCTTTACCGATGGACGCGATTGTGACCCAAAATCTGGTAAAAAATTTATTGGAGAATTACAAAACTACATGCAACAAACTACCGGAAAATTGGCTTCCGTTATTGGTAGATATTATGCAATGGATAGAGATAAACGCTGGGAACGTGTAAAATTAGCCTATGATTTGTTAATTCATGGAAAAGGAGAAAAAACTACAGATATTCAAAAAACCATCCAAAAAAGTTACGACAATAAAATAACAGACGAATTTATAAAACCAATTGTAAAAGTTTCGGAAAACGGAAAACCAATTACAACCATTAAAGAAGACGATGTAGTTATTTATTTTAACTTTAGAACAGATCGCGGTCGCGAATTAACGCAGGTTTTAACCCAAGAAAATTTTCCAGATTTTAATATGCAAAAACGCCATTTGTACTTTGTTACCATGGTTAGTTATAAAGATTCCTTTACAGGAATTAAAGTTATCTATCCAAACGACAATTTAACCAATACGCTTGGCGAAGTATTAGAGAAACAGCACAAAAAGCAAATAAGAATTGCCGAAACAGAAAAATACCCACATGTAACTTTTTTCTTTTCTGGCGGAAGAGAGAAAAAATTTCATGGCGAAAGTCGAATTCTTTGTCCATCACCTAAAGTTGCCACATACGATTTACAACCAGAAATGAGTGCAAATGATATTAAAAATGCAATTGTCCCAGAACTTAAAAAACAAGAAGCTGATTTTGTGTGTTTAAATTTTGCAAATACCGATATGGTTGGGCATACTGGCGATTTTAACGCAGCAAAAAAAGCTGCCGAAACTGTAGATTCCTGCTTAAAAGAAGTCGTTACAACTGCTTTAGAAAACAATTATACAAGCATTATTATTGCAGACCATGGTAATAGCGAAAAAATGATTAACGAAGATGGTTCGGTAAATACTGCGCATACCATAAATCCTGTGCCTCTTATTTTAGTAGATAAAGACATCCAAAAAATAGAAAAAGGTGTACTAGCAAATATTGCACCAACCATTCTCCATTTAATGAATATAGAAAAACCACAAGAAATGAATATGAAATCTCTTGTGTAGTACCGATTAAAATACGTTCAAATGAACAAAGTAGTAATCTTCTTAATTCTTATTTTTATGACAAATTGTGCTTCACAAAAACACACTACAATAAATTCTGATGGCGATATGGTAGGTATTGCCACTGAAAAAAGTTTTTTACAAGAACCATTTGCTACTTGGTACATAAAAAATAAAAAAGACTATCGAGTTGACAAAAAAACCATTACCATACTAAAACCGCTACTAAAAGATGTAAAAATAAAAGCATTTATGGGAACTTGGTGTGAAGATAGCAGAATAGAAGTTCCTGTTTTTTATAAAGTTTTACAAGCTGCAAATTTTGACATGAATAATTTGGAAATGGTAACGGTAAACAGAAACAAAAAATCACCCAATAATTTACAAGAAGGATTAAATATAGACCATGTACCAACTTTTATTTTTTATAAAAACAATAAAGAAATAAATCGGTTTGTTGAAATAGCTATAGAAACCATGGAAAAAGATTTTGTAAATATATTAAGTACTAAAAATTATAAAAACCCATACGC
>WFMU01000416.1 GCA_015488935.1 Flavobacteriaceae bacterium
GCTAGTTCTTGTTTAACATAGTTGTGATATTGTTTTCCTGCTTCTTCTCTACTAACATTTACGCCTAAAGTGGCTAAAATGTTTTGCATTTTTTCTAACTTAATATTGTTTGCACGTTTTTCTTTAGTTCCTTCAGAAGCAAACGCTAAAATTGTTGCTACCAGAACAACTAAAACAATTGCAAAAATAAAGGTATATGCATTACTATTTTTGTTCATAATTATTGCTTTTTTTCCCGAGAAATCGGAATTAATCTTTTTTGTCTGCGTTTGATATTTGCTTGTACTACAAAATGGTCGATTAGTGGCGCAAACACATTCATTAATAAAATTGCCATCATTACACCTTCTGGTAAGGTAGGGTTTACAACTCTAATCATTATAGCAAGTGCTCCTGCCATAAAACCGTATATCCATTTACCTTTATTAGTTTGTGCTGATGAAACAGGGTCTGTAAGCATAAACACCATACCAAAGGCAAAACCTCCAACTAGTAAATGTTGGTACCAAGGAAAGTTAAATAAAGCATTAGTATCACTACCTATGGTGTTAAATAATAATCCCATTAAAGAACCTCCAATTACTGAGGATAACATAATTCGCCAACTAGCAACACCTGTAAACAGTAATATTGCAGCTCCAATAAGTATCATTAAAACCGATGTTTCTCCAACAGAACCAGGCATATAACCCATAAACATATCAAACACACTAGTTTGTACAGGATGACCTAAGGCTAATGTCCCTAAAGTTGTTTCTCCAGAAAGACCGTCAACAGCTGCATTTGCAACCCAAACTTTATCTCCAGACATGTGACTTGTATATGAAAACAAGGCAAAGGCTCTAGCAACCAAAGCTGGATTTAAAATATTCATTCCTGTACCTCCAAAGGCTTCTTTACCAATGATTACCGCAAAAACTACAGCAACTGCCAACATCCATAAAGGCATATCAATTGGCATAATCATTGGGATTAGTAAACCTGTTACTAAATAGCCTTCATTAACTTCGTGCCCTCTAAAGATGGCAAAAGCAAATTCAATTCCTAATCCAACTGCATACGATACAATTATCATTGGAATCATTTTTATTGCACCATAGCCAAATAAATGCATAAAGCTCATATCTGAACCTTCAATTTGATGAAAATGTTGATAACCAACATTCCACATTCCAAAGAATAATGCAGGTAATAATGCGATAACTACTACAATCATTAATCTTTTAAGATCAATACCATCACGAATATGCGCTCCTTTTTTTGTAGTATGATTTGGTGTAAATAGAAATGTATCTATCCCAAAAAATGCAGGTGCATATTTTTCGTATTTGCCTCCTTTTTCAAAAAGTGGTTTTACTTTATCTAATTTCTTTCGTAAAAATTTCATTTGTAAATTTTAGTCTATTGTCTAAATATTTTAAGTCTATCTGTCTAAATTAACCAACTTCTTCTATCATCAAATCTAATCCTTTTCTAATAATTTCTTGTGCTTCAATTTTAGAAGTACAGATATAGTCAACTAATGCAAAATCTTCTGGAGCTACTTCGTAAATTCCTAAATTTTCCATTTTTTCAATATCGCCTAACATTGTTGCTTTTAGTAATTGCATCGGATAAATATCTATTGGCATTACTTTTTCCATTTCACCAGTAACTACAAAAGCTCTTTCCTCTCCATTTAAATTGGTATTTAAGGTGTATTCCTTATTTGATAAAAATGATAAAGATGTACGCGATACACTATGAATAAAGTTATCTTTAAATGGCATCCATCCTAAGAAACGGTATTGGTTACCTTCTGGTAATATGGTTACTTCGTTATTGTAGAAACCAATACTATCGGTTGTTTTTACGGCAATACCTGTTAATGGATTTCCGTTAATGATTCTAACATTATCTGATGCTAACTTATCTGCTACAAAATCTGCAATACCATTTCCTATTTTGGTAATGTAGTATTTTGGATTTTTAACCTCAGAACCTGCTAATGCAATAATACGTGAAGCATCAAAATTACCTGTTAAAAATAAATTTCCAATAATAGCTACATCTTGTGCTTTAACTGTCCAAACACGTTCTCCTGCATTTATTGGGTCTATTTTAGAAATTTGTACACCTACGTTTCCTGCAGGATGTTTTCCGCTAACGCGATGTAATGATACTCCTTTAATATCGTTTAAGAAAGATTTTCCTTGTACCGATAAATGTACTTTTCCTTCGGTTAGCTTGGTTAAGGCATCTATACCTACTTGAAATGCTTCTTCTTTACCTTGTAAGGTAAATACTGTATCTGCAGCTAAAGGTGCAGTATCAAATCCAGAAACAAAAATAGCTTTTGGCGTATCGTTTGGATTTGCTAGAGTATCGTAAGGTCTTTGATTGATAAATGCCCAACAACCACTTTCTAGTAAGTGTTGCTTTACTTGTGCTCCTGTTAGATTACTTGGTGTTTTTTTACCAAAATCTTTAAACTTATCCTTTGATTCTGCTTGAATCGTAATGGCTAAAATTCTACGTTTTGCTCCTCGAACAATGTCTTTTACAATACCACTTACTGGAGATGCAAATTTCATGTCTTTGTTAGATTTTGCATAGAATAATGATTGTCCTGCTAGAACATATTCGCCAACTTTAGCAGTTAATTTAGGTACAATATTATGAAAATCTGTTGGATAAATTGTATAAATTTTAGACCTTGAGGCAGGTTCAATTTCTTTAGAAGCTGTTCCTTTTAGCTTAATAGTTAAGCCTTTTTTGATTTTTATGTCTGTTGACATTTGCTTTTACAATTTAGGTTCTTAACCTTAAATTTTTTTAAGGCGATGCAAATTTATATAAAAAATATAAAGACTGTAACATAAATCACATTTATTTTTATTCTGAATTGAAAAAAAAAGAATTTCAATTTTTACAATTTGTTTTTGTAATTTTACGGTATAGTAATTGCAATAAGTAATACAAATTTAATAACTAAATGTTTAAAGAAATCCTTATCGTATATTTTACCATCTTTTTTGGTATTTCTACGTACGCACAAGATGAAATAGAAGTTGTAGAACCTTCTTATATTAAATCTGTAATATTACATGCGCATAAAATAAATGTCTTTGCTCCTATTATTCGATTAGGAGAAACAATACAATTTTCTTTTGATGATTTAGAAGGTGACGAAAAAGAATATACTTATAAAGTAGAACATTGTACTTATGATTGGAAAAAATCAGATATTTCTTCAACCGTTTATAGAACAGGTTTTACCACAGATCGCATACGAAATTTTGAAAATTCTTTTAATACTTATCAAAATTATACACATTATGAATTGTTTATTCCAAATGAAAATATGCGCTTAAAAGTAAGTGGAAACTATTTATTATCTGTGCTTAATGAAAATGAAGAGGTTATTTTTACAAGGCGATTTATTGTTTATCAACCAAAAGTAGAAGTAGGTGTTAGTTTACATAAAGCAAGAAAAATTGTAGATATTGATACCAAACAAAATGTAGAAATACTCATTAATCATCC
>WFMU01000417.1 GCA_015488935.1 Flavobacteriaceae bacterium
CCACAAAAAACTTCTTTAGAGTAATTAAAAATAATCGTGTTATTCTAATTAATAAAAAGGAAGAAATTCTTTTTTTAGAAAATGAATTTCAAGATATTATTCCAATTAACGATAGTATTTTTAAAGTTTTAAAAAAAAGAAAATGGGGAATTATCTCCAAAACAAACCAGCCAATTATTCCGATTAAATACGATAAAATAGAAATCGTAAAAAACCCACAAAAAGATATTGTTCTAAATTTGCGTTACGATATAAAAATAGATACGGTACAAAACATGAAACAACCACACTATTTTATCGTAGAAAATAACGCCAAAAAAGGCATCATTACTTTTAGCGGAAAAGAAATTAGCAAACCTATTTACGATAATATACAATGGCAAAATGGCGTTTTTATTACAACCATAAATCACCAAAAAGGAGCTATAAACAAAAATGGTGTAGAACTATTAAAACCAAAATATACAAAAATACAATGTAGCAAATTTGACAAAGCTTTAGTATATCAAAAAAAGGACAGTACTAGAGTTAAATTTCCCAATAAAAAACCAATACTACTAAACAAAGAGGTTTCTTTTGTAGCATGGTCATCTAAAAAAGGGCAATTTTTCGCTTCAAAAAATAAGGTTAAAGGTGCCATAAATGCCAACAATCAAATTAGTATTCCTTTTACCTACAAAAGATTGTACGATTTAGATAAAAATTACAGCATTGGTATTACCAATTCTGGTGCACAGCTTATTAACAAACAAGGAAAATTAGTACATACAAATTACTATTCTAGCATTAAAATACAATATTACAAAGACAAGGCTTTATTTTTAGTTAGCAAAAATCTTAAAAATGGCGTTATTAATAGCAATGGATTTTTTGTAATTCCATTAGGTAACTACCAACTAAAATTTACCAAACAAATGCTTTTTAGAGCCGAAAATAATAAAGGCAAATTACTTGGATATTTTGATGCTTCTGGAAAAAAATATTGGTAATATTCATATTGCCTTTTGCTCCAATTTTTATTAGCAGTAAAGTTGTTATAGTAAAAACAACTTTACTAAAAAGCAAAATTATTTTATACAAAACTAAAAACAGTATAAATCCATTAATAATTTAAGACATAAATTTGATTTCTTAAGCAAAGTTTCTTATTTTTGAGGAAATTAACCTTTAAAACAACAAAAAAATGAAAAAATCGATACCATTATTTTTGTTGCTTTTTCTTAACATTCCCCTTATATTTTCGCAAGAAAGTAGTTTAGAAATAGTGCAAAACTTTTCGAAAACAAATTACCAAAAATCTGCTATGAACACGCACAAAGTAAATTATAAGGGAGATGCTCCTTTTGTTATGCTTTCTGCTTACAGTAAAGATTTAAGTTTAACCGAAAGTGTTTCTTTTCGAATAAAAACGAAAGGAAAATGGTCTAAATGGACTGCTTTTAAAAAACCATTAGATGGCGAAGATTTTGACCGTGTGGTTTTTGATGCCGTATTTATAGACACCGCATTTTCAGATATCGAATTCAAATCCAGTAAAATTTTTGAATCCAATATTGTATTTCGATTATACATTCCCGAATTTACCGAAGTTGCTCGAAAAAGAGCAGCAATTAAGCCAACCACAAGAAATACAACAGCAAACAGAAATGCACAAGGCAATTGTACACAACCAGCATTTCAAGGACGACTAGACTGGTGTCCGAGCGGAAATTGTACCAAACCAACAGGCGTTTCTATTACACCAACACATATTGTAGTACACCACTCAGCAGGAAATACCACAAGTAATGACTTTGCCGCAGTAATTAGAGGATATTGGAACTATCACGTAAATACCAGAGGATGGGCAGACATTGGTTACAATTGGCTTATAGACCCAAATGGTGTAATTTATGAAGGTCGTGGAGACCGTATTCGTGGCGCACACTCGCCATGTATGAATGGTTCTTCCACAGGAATTTGTTTGGTAGGCGAATATACTGCCAATACACCAAACAATACTATTATTTCTACTTTAGAAGAAATGATTGCTTGGGATGCTTCCGATAAAAATATCGATATTTTGGCATCTTCGCACAATGCATCGTTAGGACAAGTTATAGATAATGTATCTGGACATAGAACTGGTAAAGACATGTATCCTAGTTCTAGCTGTACCTCAACAACATGTCCTGGAAACAATGTGTACAATATGTTGGCAACCATACGCACTGCTGCTGCTAATATTCCTTGTTATTCTGGAAATTCGGTAAGCAAACCCCAACTAAATTTAGTAGCACCTTATGGTACAAATGGTGTAAAAGCATCGTGGACAGCTACAACCGAAGCTGCACGTACTGGCTATCGATTGTACTATGCTACCAACGATACACAAACCACATGGCATCTTGCCGCAAACGAAAACACCATAAATGCCAATGCAACAAGCGTACAAATAAGCAGTTATGCTAATTTTATAGATATACCTACTTCCGAACCAAAACACTATAAACTAACCGCTGTTGGTAACGATAATGGAACAACTATAGAAAGTAACGCCTCTGTTATTCTTTCTAAAGCCTCTGGTACAGGTACTGATACCGTTTTAATTGTAGATGGTTTTGACCGTAGAAACGGAGGTTTTACCAATACAACCAAAGATTTTATTGCAAAATATGTAAATGCCACAGATGCAGCTACAAGTATGAAAGTTGCCTCAACAAAAAATGAAAGTGTTATTTCTGGTGCTGTAAATTTAGCCAATTATAAAGCAGTAATTTGGACACTTGGCGATGAATCTACCGTAGATGAAACCTTTTCTAATACAGAGCAAACCTTACTAAAAACTTATTTAGAAAATGGTGGAAACTTATTTGTGTCTGGAGATGAAGTAGGTTGGGATTTATTCCATAGAGGAACAACAAGCGATAAAACTTTTTATAATAATTATTTAAAAGCCACTTACGTGGATGATGGTTCAACAAGCTACAATCCAGCCTCTGGAGTTGCTGCATCCATAATGGCAGGACAAACCATTCATTTTAACACCGTAGCATATAGTACATCGTATCCAGATGCCATAAATACCAATGGCGGAACTGTAATATTAAATTATGCACAGTCAGGTAAAAAAGGAGGTGTCTTTTATCAAGGTAACTTTGGAAGTGCTACAAATAATGGTTCTGTAATGTATTTAGCATTTACACTAGAAACAGCACCACAAAGCGAAATGACAACGGTAATAAATATCTTTTTAAATCAACTTACAACATCAAATGCAGCACCAGTTGCTGTAAATGACACCGCACAAACCTTGCAAAATACTGCAAAAATAATAGATGTTATTGCAAACGATACAGACGATAATAATAGTATAAATACCTCCAGTTTAACTGTGGTTAGCAATCCAGCACACGGAACAGCAACAATTGTAAACAACAAAATTACATACACACCAAACAATGGTTATTATGGAAATGATAGTTTTACCTATACCGTACAAGATACTAGTGGCGCAACATCTAATGATGCAACGGTTTCTGTAACAGTAGTACAAAATAATCCGGGAACGCCAGTTACAAACGAAGCAGACCCAACACATCCAAAACGCGATATGCGTGGTGTATGGATTTCAACCGTAGCGAATTTAGATTGGCCATCTTCTGCTTCTGCTTCAAGCGCAACACAAAAAAATGAGCTAATTGCCATGCTCGATGATTTTAAAGCGAAAGGAATTAATGCTGTATTTTTTCAAGTAAGACCAGCAAGTGATGCACTTTATGCTTCTACCATAGACCCTTGGTCGCATTATTTAACAGGTACGCAAGGACAAGCACCATCTCCTTATTACGACCCTTTGAGTTTTGCTATTACCGAAGCACATAATCGCGGTATGGAATTACATGCGTGGATTAATCCGTTACGTGTAAATCAAGGAAATTATACTTTGGCTGCATCACATGTTAAAAATCAACATGCCAATTGGATTATGGAAAATGGTTATACCGATTTGTTAAATCCAGGAATTCCAGCAGCAAGAAATTATGTAGTTTCTGTGGTTAGTGATATTGTTTCGCGCTACGACGTTGATGGTATTCATTTTGACGATTATTTTTATCCGTATGGAGGAACCAGTAATGCTTTAGATGCAAGTGCTTATGCGACTTATAATCCAAATGGATTGAGTAGATCAGATTGGAGAAGAAATAACATCAACCAATTAATTGCTTCGGTGTATTCGGCAATTCAGCAAAATAATACAGCACAAAACAAGGATGTTGCCTTTGGTGTAAGTCCATTCGGAATATGGAAAAGTGGTACACCTCCAGGTATTTCTGGACTATCTGCTTACGATGCTATTTATACCGATGCCCTTGCTTGGTTAAATGCTGGTACGGTAGATTATATTTCGCCACAACTCTATTGGAAATTTGGCGGCGGACAAGATTATGCTGCTTTGAGTGCTTGGTGGGACAATCAGGCTGCTGCAAAAAATAGGGTTCACATTCCAGGTTTAGCTTTATATCGATTAGATGCTAATAGTAGCAATTGGGCTTCTAGTGAAATTCAAAATCAAGTTAATGAAAATAGAAAATCACAAAATGCTTCTACTTACGGACAATTATTTTTTAGAGCGAAAAACTTAAAAGACAATTTGAAAAATATTGGTACAAATTTAAAAAATAGTCAGTATAAATATCCTTCTGTACCTATTAACTTGGCATGGAAAGAAACTTATGCTCCAAATGCACCAACAAATTTAACTTATAGTGGAAATACTTTGAGCTGGACTGCTCCTGCTGTTGCTTTTGATGGTGATGCTGCAAGAAAATATATCGTTTATCGCTTTGCTTCTACTGCCGAAGTATCTTCAGCCATCAATAACGGTACAAAAATAGTTGCGGTAGTCGGTACTACTTCTGTAAATGTACCAGCTTCGTGGACAAATCAACCAAATAACGTTTTTGTAGTTACTGCCTTAGATAATAATAATAACGAAAGTGTGGTTAGTAATACGGTGCAAGTTTCTGGTGCAGTTTCGTATTGTAATTCACATGGTAATAGTAGTTATTACGAATGGATTAAAGGTGTTAAACTCAATGCTGATAATAAAACTTCTGGTAACGATGGTGGTTATGCCGATAAAACGAACCTTACGTTTACAGTAGAAAAAGATAGAGATATTGCCATTTTATTACAACCTGGCTATCGTTCTACCGCTTATAATGAGAATTGGAAAATTTGGGTTGACCTAAATAAAGATGGCGATTTTGATGATGCTGGAGAACAACTATTTGATAATCCTGGTGTTGCAAAAAATAATATTTCTGGTACGATTCGAATTCCTGCTGCTACCGCTGTTGGTGTAACTAGAATGCGAGTTAGTATGAATGGCTCTTCTGCCAACTACACTTTAAATCCGTGTACAACATTTGCTTATGGCGAAGTGGAGGATTATTCCATAAATATTATTCCGAAAAATACCAATAATCCAGATCCTGTTTGTTCTTTAGTTGGAAATAATAGTTATTACGAATGGATTGCCAATGTTACCGTGAATGGACAAACAAAAGTTTCTGGTAATGATGGTGGTTATCAAGATTATTCTAGTTTTGTTTTTAACCTAAATGCAAATAATACCTATGCCATTTCATTATCTCCTGGTTATCGCTCCACACGCTATAACGAAAATTGGAAAATATGGATAGATTTTAATCAAGATGGCGACTTTGCAGATGCTGGAGAGGAATTATACGACAATCCGGGTGTTGCCAAAGGTACAGTTACTGGTACAATTAGTATTCCTTCAAATATTGTAAACGGTAATTACAGAATGCGTGTTGGTATGAATGGTTCTTCATCTAATTATACTTTAAATCCATGTGGTAATTTTGCCTATGGCGAAGTGGAGGATTACATGGTTGCTATTAGCGGAAATACTGCTGCTCGAAGTAGTATTAATCAGATTGAAAATAGTGCTATCATTGCGTATCCTAATCCTGTAAAAGATAACTTGAACATTAAAATAATGGAAGGTTATAACAGTATTGCAGTTTACGGAATTAATGGTATGTTACTTTATAAAAAAGAGATACAAAGTAATAGTAAGATACATCATATTCAAACGAATACTTGGAAAAGTGGTATGTATGTAATTGTTATTCAAGCTGAGAATACCAAGAAAATTTTAAAGGTTATAAAGCAATAATTTATATCTAATTTTAAGTATCTAAGAGACTGTTTGAAACGTAATTTCAGATAGTCTCTTTTTTTTCTTATTTTTCGGATTTACTACGAAACAAATAAAAGATGAAAAAATCAATTCTTATTATCGCTATTTTTATGTTGATGGGTTCTTGTAACTCCAACAAAAAAGAAACAAATCTGCCTAAAAAGGCTTCTAATGTTACTACTACAAACAATTTTAAAGCAAAAAATAAAGCCTTAGTAACGCAATATTTTACCTATTTTAATAAACACGATTGGCAAAATATGGCAAATATGTACACAAAAACTGCCAATTTTAAAGACCCTTCACTCGGTGTAGGTATTGTAAAACAAACTCGTGAACAAATCGTAAAAAAATACAAAGAGTTACAAGCTGTCTTTTCGGATATTAGTGATGAAGTGATACAGATTTACCCTTCTGGCAACAACCATATTATCGTTGAATTTGTTTCTAGAGGTACTGCTCCTGATGGTTCTAAATTTGAATTACCAATTTGTACTATTTTTACTATTGAAAATGGTTTAATTTCCAAAGATTTTAGCTATTTCGATAATTTTGAAGAGTAGTTAACGTTATCTAGTAACCGTATTTTCCTTTCCAGCGTTGTTTTAAAATTTCTCTAAATTTATTTTCTCGTTGGTTGTTACTTGGCTCGTATATTTTTGTTTTTGCAATTTCATCAGGCAAAAATTCTTGCTCTGTAAAACCTCCTTCGTAACTGTGGGCATATTTATAATTATCGCCATAACCTAAATCTTTCATTAGCTTGGTTGGTGCATTTCGCAAGTGTAATGGAACGGATAAATTTCCTGTTTTCTTTACCAAATCTAATGCCATATCAATTGCTTTATACGATGCATTGCTTTTTGCTGAATTTGCTAAATATACCACACATTGTGCTAGTATAATTCGCGATTCTGGATTTCCAATTACCGATACTGCCTGAAAGGTATTATTTGCCATAATAAATGCTGTTGGATTGGCATTTCCTATATCTTCGGAAGATAAAATCAACAGCCTTCGTGCAATAAATTTTACATCTTCTCCTCCATCTATCATTCTTGCCAACCAGTATAATGCTCCATTTGGGTCAGAGCCTCGTATGGATTTTATAAATGCTGAAATTATATCGTAATGCTGTTCTCCCGTTTTATCGTAACGTACTAAATTTTGTTGGATATTTTCTTCTACTAAATCGTTGGTTACTACTACTGGTTCTTTGACTGAATTTACGAGTAATTCGAAAATATTTAGTAATTTTCTAGCATCTCCTCCAGAATATTGTAAGAGTAAATCGGTTTCTTTTAACGTAATTTCTTTTTTTGATAGTATCTCGTCTTTTACCAATGCTCTATCTAACAAAGCCAATAAATCTTCTTTTCCAAAAGCATTTAAGGTATATACTTGACATCGTGATAGCAATGCTGGTATTACTTCAAAACTTGGATTTTCGGTTGTTGCTCCTATTAAGGTTACCCAGCCTTTTTCTACTGCGCCTAATAAAGAATCTTGCTGTGATTTGCTAAAACGATGGATTTCATCTATAAATAGTATTGGATTTTTAGTGGTGAATAATCCACCGCTATTTTTTGCTTTTTCGATAACATCTCGGATGTCTTTTACTCCTGAATTTATGGCACTTAATGCATAAAATGGTCTGCCTGATTCATTGGCAATAATATTTGCTAGTGTGGTCTTTCCGATTCCTGGTGGTCCCCAAAAAATGAGACTTGGTATGATACCGTTTTTAATATGTGTGGTAAGCTTTCCTCTTTCGCCAACAAGATGCTGCTGCGAAATATAATCGTTCAAAACTTTTGGTCGTATCCGCTCTGCTAAAGGTGCTTTATTCATACGGTAAAAATAGGTAAAAAAGTTGAATTATTTGTTTATTTTAAGTTAAGCATAAAAGACATAAAAGAGCATAAAAGTTGTTTGTATCTTTGGGTTTACCATAAAAGACATAAAAGAGCATAAAAGTTGTTTGTGGATTGGGGAAATTGGGGTTACCATAAAAGACATAAAAGAGCATAAAAGTTGTTTGTATGTTTGGGGAAATTGGGG
>WFMU01000418.1 GCA_015488935.1 Flavobacteriaceae bacterium
AACCAATATTTTAAATCAATTTGGAATAGCTTATGACGAGAGTCATTTATTTCATACCGATTTGGTAATCTCTACAAAAAATAACAAAATATCTAAAACAGTTGTCGATAGTATTAGAGAAGCAATAGAAGTATTAAATAAACTAAATCCATACAAAGGAGACGAAAAATTACAAAATTTTAAAAAGAAATTCTACAATAAATTTGAAGATGAGCAAATACCATTAGCCATAGCACTAGATGTAGAAACAGGAGTAGGTTATGGATTTAAAAGTGAAAACAGCTACGATATATCGCCATTAATTAGTGGATTAGCAGTATTTGGAAATGGAAAACCAAAAGAAACAAGACAATTAAAATGGACCAAAGTAGATGATTATTTACACCAAAAATTAATAAAGCAAAATAAAGAAGACGCTTTTGAAATACTACTTACAGAAAACGAATTAAAAAACTTTAAAGCCAATTGGAAAAATATTCCTTTATCATTTAATGTAATGGCGAGTATATTAAATAATAATCCAACCAATCCACTAATACATGTATTTTTTGCAGGAGGACCATCTGCTATGTATATGTTAGGTAGATTTTCGCAAAAAGATGAAGAATTAAGCAATTATTTAAAAGAAATTTCGAGTGAAGAAGCTAAATTAAAAAAAGATAGTATTGTTGCAGAAATTGCACACTTGCCAGAAGACAGAATGGGAAATATACTTAACAGAAGTCACCTAAGAGGCTTTGAAATTCCATACATGGCAAAAAGCACATTACCATTAGAAAATCAGATACATATTGATGATATATTAATATCTATCGAAGATGAAAAAATAGTATTATTTTCAAAAAAACACAACAAAATAATAGAGCCAAGAATGGCTTCGGCACATAACTTTTCTGAAGGAACTTTACCAATTTATAATTTTTTATGCGATTTACAAGCACAAGACCTTAGATACGATTTTGAATTTGATTGGGGAAATGCAAAAATAGGGAGAACATTCTTACCAAGAGTACGATACAAAAACAGCATTTTATCACCTGCACAATGGATAATTACAAAAACAGAAATTCAAAAAATGCTTTCAGATAATTCAGTTTCAGAACTGAGAAAAGATAGAAAATTACCGCAGCGAGTTTTACTAAAAGATTATGATAATGAACTGTTAATTGATTTAAATCACGAATTAAGCGTTAACATGTTTTTAGCAACGATAAAAAAGAGAACTCAAATAACCTTGGTAGAATATTTATTTGACGAAAAAAATGCAATAATTAATAATAAAGGAAAATCATATAGCAATGAGATATTATTTTCTTTCGTAAAAAAACAATAAGAATTATGGAAACTAAAGTAACACAGAATTTTTTTATAGGTAGCAAATGGTTGTACTACAAACTGTATATGGGCTCTCAGGTTTCAGATACCTTTTTAACAAAAACATTAGTACCAGTAACCGACCATTTGTTAAAAAAGAACATCATAAAAAAATGGTTTTTTATAAACTATAACGACCCAGACAGACATGTTAGAGTACGATTTGAAATAAATGAAGTAGAAAAAAATATTAGTTACGTACTACAAGTAATGCACCAAGCACTAAAACCATTTATAGAAAGTAGAACAATTAGTAAAGTACAAATAGATACCTACAAAAGAGAATTACAACGTTATGGCTACGAAACAATAGAAGAATCCGAATCGATATTTTTTGATAATAGTTTGCTAATAACCTACATCCTATCCAATATAAAAAATGAAAATGAAAGATGGCTTTGGGGTTTAAAAGCAATGGATGTTTTTTTAGATGCATGGAATTTAACCACAGAACAAAAAATGCGATTTTTTGAAACATTAAAAAATGCTTTTGGAGAAGAAATGGGAGCCAATACTGCTTTAAACAAACAGCTATCTAAAAAATATAGAAGCAATAGACAAATAATTAATAATATTATGGAGCAACCACTCCAAGAACAGTTTCAACAAGTTTTAGATGATTATACATTAGAAACAAAAAAAACAATCTCAGAAATTGCTAAAAAAAGAAAACAAGTAAAATCAAAAACAAACATGGTAGCGATTTTAGAAAGTTATATACACATGCATTGTAACCGTCTTTTTAAATCAAATCATCGTGTAAACGAATGGGTAATGTATTATTTCGCATTCCAATATTATAGAAGTAAAATAGCTCAATTAAAGTACAAACAGAAAGAATTAGTAAAATAAATATAAGTTTTGGAGGAAACCGAAAATCCAAGTTAAAGAGTAGGTACAATTACATTTTTATTATGAAAAAATTACAATTAAATAAAAAGACCATTTCACAAATGAATGATGGTGCTATGGCAAATATTAACGGCGGGTTTTTAGGAATTTGTTTATCCAGTTGTCCAAGAGGTTCTTTAAAAGGTAAATCTTGTTGCCAAACAGATGAATATGATGATTATGGACTTTGTTAATAGTATTATACGTATGGAGTAAGCCGAAAATCCAAATTAAAGAGTAGGCACAATTACATTTTTATTATGAAAAAATTACAATTAAATAAAAAAGCAATTTCGCAAATGAATAATAGCGAAATGCAAGAAGTAAACGGCGGATTTTTGGGAATTTGTTTATCCAGTTGTCCAAGAGGTTCTAGAAGAGGAAAATCTTGTTGTGATTCGGATGGAGGGTATGACGATGGAGATGATTTTGGAGATGACTTAATATGTTAATGGAAACAAAAAAATACAATTATTTGGAGTAAGCCGAAAATCCAAATTAAAGAGTAGGCACAATTACATTTTTATTATGAAAAAATTACAATTAAATAAAAAGACCATTTCACAAATGAGTGATGGACAAATGGCAAATGTAAATGGAGGTAATGCTAGTATTTGTTTAGCGAGTTGTCCAAGAGGAACAAGAAAAGGAAAATCTTGTTGTGATTCCGATCCAATAGAATTTCCACCACCAATTCTCGTGTAAGTAAAATTAAAAATAAGGAGTAAGCCAAAAATCCAAATTAAAGAGTAGGTACAATTACATTTTTATTATGAAAAAATTACAATTAAATAAAAAGACCATTTCACAAATGAATAATAGTGAAATGCAAGAAGTAAACGGAGGAATTTTAGGAATCTGCTTGGTAAGCTGTCCAAGAGGTTCTAGAAAAGGAAAAGCCTGTTGTACAATAAGAGATATTTTAGAAGGTCTTTAAAAAACAGAAACAAAACAATAAAATGGAGTAAGCCGAAAATCCAATCTAAGAGTAGGCAAATTAAAATTAATATTATGAAC
>WFMU01000419.1 GCA_015488935.1 Flavobacteriaceae bacterium
GGAAAAAGGTGTGGTTTAGAAAGAATTATAGTGAGTGAGTTTGGTTAAAAATCCGTAAATTGCACCTTCAAATCAAATCCAAAAATGGAACAAATAAAAGCCTATAAACCCAAAAATAAAATAAGAATTGTAACAGCTGCCTCATTATTTGACGGTCACGATGCTGCTATAAACATCATGCGTAGAATTATTCAAGCTACTGGTGTTGAGGTAATTCATTTAGGTCACGATAGATCTGTTGAAGAAGTGGTAAATACTGCTATTCAAGAAGATGCTAATGCTATTGCAATGACCTCGTATCAAGGTGGACATAACGAGTATTTTAAGTATATGCACGATTTGTTACAAGAAAAAGGAGCGCCACAAATCAAGATTTTTGGTGGTGGTGGTGGTGTTATTCTACCATCGGAAATTAAAGAGTTAATGGATTATGGTATTACCAGAATTTATTCTCCAGATGACGGTAGAAAAATGGGATTGCAAGGTATGATTAATGATATGATTGAGAAATGTGATAGCCCAACCCTAGCCCTTCCCGAAGGGAAGGGAACTAACGATGTAATAAGTACGTTAGAACAAAAAGATGTTAATACAATTGCTCGTTTGATTTCTATTGCAGAAAATAGACCAGAAGAATACAACCAACTTGCTAAGGGCTTTTCCCCTTCGGGGAAAACGGGAAAAAGGGCTACTTCTCCAATCCTTGGTATTACAGGTACTGGTGGCGCAGGAAAATCGTCTTTGGTAGATGAATTGGTTCGTCGGTTTTTAAGTGATTTTCCTGATAAAGAGATTGCTATTGTATCGGTTGACCCTTCCAAACGTAAAACAGGTGGTGCTTTACTTGGCGATAGAATTAGAATGAATGCTATTAAAAATGATCGTGTTTATATGCGTTCGTTAGCAACCAGACAATCTAATTTAGCTTTGTCTAAACATGTTGCTCACGCTATTAAAATCTTACAACAAGCAAAATATGATTTGATTATTTTAGAAACTTCAGGTATTGGTCAAAGTGATACTGAAATTACCGAACACTCGGATATTTCTTTGTATGTAATGACACCAGAATATGGTGCTGCTACACAGTTAGAAAAAATTGATATGTTAGATTTTGCCGATTTAATTGCGCTAAACAAATTTGATAAACGTGGTGCTTTAGACGCTTTACGCGATGTAAAAAAACAATATATGCGTAATCATAATCTTTGGGATACACCAATGGATGATATGCCTGTTTATGGTACTATTGCTAGTCAGTTTAACGATCCAGGAATGAATAGTGTTTATCGTGCTATTATTGATAAAATTGATGTTAAATTTAAGTTGAATTGGAAAAGTACCTTTGAAATTACTTCTGAAATAAGCGAAAAACAATTCATTATTCCACCAAATAGAACACGTTATTTATCTGAAATTACCGAAAATAACCGCAATTATGATAAAATAGCCAAAGAACAGCGTAAGATTGCTCAAAAATTATACGGAATTTATCAAACCATTCTTTCTGTATCAAATGTCATTCCGACAGAACGAGGAACGAGTGATGAGGAATCTTTTTTAACAGAAAATGGACTTAATGAAGATGAGATTCTTCGCTTTGCTAAGAATGACAATAATAGAGAGTTTTTATCTTTACTATTCAAAGAATTCGCCAGAGTAAAAATGGACTTAAATCCACATAACTGGCTACAAATATTTAATTGGAAAGCTAAAAAACAACGTTATCAAAACGAAGTTTATACGTTTAAAGTTCGGGATAAAGAAATTAATATAAAAACACATTCTACATCCTTATCACAATTACAAATTCCAAAAATATCCTTACCAAAATACGAAGCTTGGGGTGATATTTTGTATTGGATTTTAACCGAAAACGTACCAGGAGAATTTCCGTACGCTGCAGGAATTTATCCGTTTAAACGAACTGGTGAAGATCCAACCAGAATGTTTGCTGGAGAAGGTGGGCCAGAACGAACCAACAGACGTTTTCACTATGTAAGTGCAGGAATGGATGCTAAGCGTTTATCTACTGCTTTTGATAGTGTTACCCTTTACGGAAATGATCCAGATTTACGACCAGATATTTATGGTAAAATTGGAAATGCTGGTGTTTCTATTTGTTGTTTAGACGATTTAAAAAAGCTGTATTCTGGATTTGAATTAACCAATCCAATGACTTCGGTTTCTATGACGATTAATGGTCCAGCACCAATGATGCTTGGCTTTTTTATGAATGCTGCTATTGACCAAGAATGTGAAAAATATATCATTGCTAACGGATTAGAAAAAGAAACAGAAGCAAAAATTAATAAAATCTACAAAGAAAAAGGTATAAAAAAACCAGCTTATATTGGCGAAAACGGAAAAGAGTTTCTTCCCTTTGAGAAGACGGAAGATGGGCAAAGGCTTTTACCAAAAGGAAACAACGGTTTAGGTTTGATGCTTCTTGGTGTTACAGGTGATGAGGTTTTACAGCAAGATGTTTACACAAAAATTAAATATGAAACCATTGCCAAAGTTCGTGGAACAGTTCAAGCCGATATTTTAAAAGAAGATCAAGCACAAAATACCTGTATTTTTTCTACAGAATTTGCTTTGCGATTAATGGGTGATGTGCAAGAATATTTTATAGAAAATGGTATCCGTAATTTTTATTCGGTTTCTATTTCTGGTTATCATATTGCTGAAGCTGGAGCAAATCCTATTTCGCAATTAGCGTTTACCTTGTCTAACGGATTTACCTATGTAGAATACTACCTTTCAAGAGGAATGGATATTAATAAATTCGGTCCTAATTTATCTTTCTTTTTCTCTAACGGAATTGACCCTGAATATTCAGTCATTGGTCGTGTTGCAAGAAAAATTTGGGCGAAAGCAATGAAAAACAAATATGGTGCAAATGCCAGAGCACAAATGTTAAAATACCACATTCAAACTTCAGGACGTTCTCTGCACGCACAAGAAATCGATTTTAACGATATTCGTACCACTTTACAAGCACTTTATGCAATTTACGATAACTGTAACTCGTTACATACCAACGCTTATGACGAGGCAATTACTACACCAACCGAAGAAAGTGTTCGTAGAGCAATGGCAATTCAGTTAATTATAAATAAAGAATTAGGATTGGCAAAAAACGAAAATCCAATACAAGGCGCTTTTATCATAGAAGAACTAACCGATTTAGTAGAAGAAGCTATTTACAAAGAATTTGACAGAATTACTGAACGTGGTGGAGTTCTTGGCGCTATGGAAACGATGTATCAACGTAGTAAAATTCAAGAAGAAAGTTTGTATTACGAAACTTTAAAACACACAGGAGAATTTCCAATTATTGGTGTAAATACCTTTTTAAGTTCTAAAGGTTCGCCAACCGAAATCCCAAAAGAAGTAATTAGAGCAACCGAAGAAGAAAAACAATATCAAATAGAAGTAGTTAAGAACCTCAACAAAGGAAACGTTGAAAAAGTAAAAGAGCAATTGCGCTTATTACAAGAAAAATCAATCAATAACGAAAATATCTTTGCTCAATTAATGGAAGCAACTAAAGTTTGTTCTTTAGGTGAAATAACCAATTCACTTTTTAGTGTTGGCGGTCAATATAGACGAAATATGTAACTTTTACTCACACCGTGACTCCAAAAAGTCACGGTGTGAGTTCAGAGTTATTAAC
>WFMU01000420.1 GCA_015488935.1 Flavobacteriaceae bacterium
ATTTTATTGATCCCACCACATTCTTGTAGAAAAGGTATCACCTCCCATATCAATGATTGCTTGATCTAAATTTTGTTTATTTACAATAGCTTCTCTAGAAGAGTAAAAAAACCGTCTAGGTATTTCAGAAGCATTTGAGGATGCTGCTGTAGGAAAAGTAAGTACTGGAAAATCTAATCTTTTCCACTCGTTCCAAGCATTTGCTCCTTGTGTATATAAAGAAATATATTTTTGTTCTCCAATCATTTTTCTCCAATTTGTAGCATTATACTGTACATCTGGTAATGCAAGATATGTAGCAATGTCAGCAGCATTTACTGTCCATTGCTCCATGCTAGCAGAAATTGCTTGATTGTAAGTTGTTCCTGCATTTCCAACAGCTCCAAACCAGCCTCTTTGTTCCGCTTCAGCCTTTATAAACAACAATTCAGAATACGTCATAATAAAACTTGGAAAATTAATTGATCTTACCATTTCACTAGGTAGAGACCGCTCAGTTATCGTATAATTATCAATACTCTCTGAAGTTGTCAATCCATAAGGGAATCCAAAATAATCCCCATTTTCGTTAGGAGCAGCGTACTTCATAATTCTAGGGTCTGATGGAACTGTAATAGTACCAGAACCATATGAATTCATCAAATCTATCATTGGTTCACTTACAAAAGTCCATGACTGTGTTAAAAATTCTAAATATAAAGGATTTGCATTAGCTTCTTCATTTTGAAAAGAAATTTGTGCATTATCCGAATTTGAAGAAAACACCGTTGCTCCTAATGCATCAGCTACTTCTGTTTTTGCTAGATTTGGGTTTACTTCAGACATTCTTAAAGCTATTCTGGCTCTTAATGAATTTGCGAATGCTAACCATTTGTTCATATCACCTCCATACATTAAATCTCCGCTTGTAAAACCTGATGCGTTAACATCAATCATGTTTGCTGCTTCTTTTAATTCATTTATTAAAGCTGGATAAATTTCTGATTGTTTATCGTATTTGGGTTTAGAAATATCAAATGTATAGGTTTCAGAATATGGTATATTTCCCCAAGTGTCCGTTATATTATGAAAAGCCCATACTTTTAAAATTTTGGCTACAGCAATTTGATTTTCATTTTTCCCATAAGCTGCATACTTTCCTTTATTATCTCCAGAATTTAACTTAATGATATCAATTAATTCTGGCATTCCGTTAAGATACCATGCGCTCCAATCTCCCGAAGTACTTGTAATTCCATATAAACTCCGAGTTGTGGTCTCTCTTTGTGCCCATTGTTGTGAATACAACATAAATGTTTTATTAAATCCTAATCCAGAATTAATTCCAATTAAATCTTGCATTGCCTTTGTCAATAGTGTTGGAGTTGGCACTTCATTAGCAGCTAAAGGATTCTTATTTAGCTCTTCAAAATCGCTAGTACAAGATAATATGCTTATACTCCATATAAATATTATTATTATTTTTTTCATAATTTATAATTTAAAATGATAATTTAACGTTCATACCTATAGTCCTTGCTGTAGGCAATTGTCCATATTCTCTACCTTGTATGTTCCCAGAAGCATTACCTGCAGATTCTGGGTCGTATCCTTTTGGTGTATTTCTTGATAATATTGCTAAATTTCTACCAATTATAGAAATTTTTAATCCAGAAATTGGAAGTTTTCCTAAGTTCTTTGAAGAAAAATTATATTGTAAAGACATTTCCCTTAGCTTAATAAAACTTGCATCAAAAACGGTAAAATCTCCAGGGTTTCTCCTTTTTAATCTAAAAAACTGACTTACACTAGCTGCTGGCGTTGTATTTGGAACATATCCACCATTACCATCAGACATTACTCCTTCTGCAACAATACCGTTTTCACGTACACCATTGGCAGCAGTCTCTTTTAATGTACCTGCATATAAGGCCGTTTGATATCCACGCCCAAAGAAGACACCTCCTTTTTGAATATCGATCAATGCAGAAAATGAAAAGTTTTTATAGGTGAATGTATTGGAAATTCCTGATGTCCAGTCAGGTAATACGCTTCCTATTCTTTCAATTTCCCCATTTACATAATACCCGTCAGGTCCAACAATCATATTTCCGTTAGGGTCTCTTGCTACTTTACGTGCATAAATAGAACTATACGGTTCGCCTATACGTGATTCTAAGGTAACAGTTGGATAAAAAGTGGTATGTAAATACGAATCTAACCCTGCTGCTAATGCAACAACTTCGTTCTTATTTTGTGCCCAATTAATACCTATATCCCAAGTAAAATTATTTGTTTTAAAAGGAGTACCTGTTAATTGTAACTCAATACCTGAATTTTTTATTTCTCCTGCATTAACCCACCTTTTACTATATCCTGTAGTTTCAGAAACGCTAATAGGTGTAATCAAATCATTTGTCTTTCCTGTATAATATGATAAATCTAATCCTAATCTATTACTAAACATCTTAACATCAATTCCTGTTTCAAAAGAAGTTGTAGTTTCTGGCTTTAATTTGGCATTATTTAAAGTTGATGGTACCGAAAAAACAGGATTTCCACCAATAGGACTACCTTGTAAATAATTATTATAAAGTCTGTATGGACTGGTATCACTCCCTACTTGTGCCCAACCAGCACGTATTTTTCCAAAAGATAATAAATTACTTTCTATAAATTTAGAAAAAACTAGACTTCCAGTTGCAGAAGGATAAAAGTATGACCAATTATTTGTTGGTAACGTAGAAGACCAATCATTCCTACCTGTAATATCTAAATATATAAAATCTTTATATCCAAACGAAGCATTTGCATAAATACTATTTGTTTTCTTATTATATAAAGCTCTATTAATGATAGCAGGATCTACAGAATTGGATAATGAATAAATATCAGGTATATTTAAACCTCCACTAGTAGCACCAGAATTTACCTCCAACGAGTTAGACATAAAATTACTTCCAAGAGTTCCATTTAAAGAAATATTAGGAAATAGTTTGGTATTACTATATTGTAGCATTAAATCAATATTAGTTTCACTAAAATCATATAATTTGCTTATGTAGTAAGGTGTATATCTACTTCCTACAGCTCTCCTGTCTCTACGATTATCACCATATCTATCAAAACCATATCTAATAGATGCATTTAGTTTTTCTGTAATATCATATTTTACTTTAAAATTACCGATATATCTATTTTTTTCATCGTCTTGATAATCTTTATATGCTAACCAAAAGGGATTGTTTGCACGTACATTAGTTGAATTTAAATTATTAGTTCTCCATGTTCTTTGAGAACCATCTCCTCTTTCATAATTTCTTAGCCTATCAATATCTAACTGACGTTGAGACCAAATAACCATGTTATACACTAAATTATCACTACTTCCTCCTGTTTTTGGTCTTCCTTTTCCTTTTGTATTAATATAATTTATACTTGTAGAAATGGATAATTTATTTATTGTACCATTCAAATTTATGTTAAACGTATTTCTATCTATAGAACTATTTGGTACAATTCCTTTATGATTTAATTTTGTATAAGAAACTCTATAGTTACCCATTTCATTGGCATTACTAACAGCAATATTAGCCTTGTATAACACACCTGTATTAAAGAAATTTTTATAATTATCTGGATGTGCTACCCAAGGTCTAACTTCTCCGCCATTACCATCACCATCCCATTGACGTACTAATCTCCCATCTAATCTTGGTCCCCAACTTTCATCGGTACTAACATTCTGTATTGGAAATCCTTCAGCATCAAAATTACTAAAAGTTAAAGATTGCCCTCCTCCATATTCGTTTTGTAACTCAGGAAAATCGTAAGCTGTTTCTGCAAATAATCCATAATTGACATCGACACCTAGTCCTTTGTTTCTTTTTCCTTTTTTTGTGGTAATTAATATTACTCCATTGGCAGCCCTAGAACCATATAGTGCTGCTGCATTTGCACCTTTTAAAACAGATGCTGATGCAATATCATCTGGATTAATATCTTGTGCGCTATTACCATAATCCACATTTCCATTTACATCATCTCTAGAACCATAAGCTTGTCTAGCGCTTCCAAAATTTGAATTATCAATAGGAATTCCATCTACAACAAAAAGAGGCTGATTATTACCTGTAAGAGATGAGGCTCCACGTATAAGAATTCTTGAAGATCCTCCTATATTCCCTGTTCCTTGAATTTGAATACCTGCTACTTTTCCAGCAAGAGCATTTACTACATTTGATTCTACACCTTTGTTTACTTTGTCTCCTTTAACTTCTTGAATAGCATATCCTAAAGATTTTTTTTCTCTAGATATTCCTAACGCAGTAACTACAACTTCATCTAAAGTATTTCCTTCATTTAAAATCACGTTATGCACATTGTTTGTTACTACAACCTCTTTCGATTCAAAAGAGATATTCGAAAATACTAAAACATCGCCTTTTGCTGCTTTAATTTTATACTTTCCATCAAAATCGGTGGTTGTTCCTGTTGTTTTTCCTTTTATATGTACATTTACTCCAGCAATTGGAATTTCTGAATTATCACTCACAACACCCGAAACGGACATTTGTTGTGCGTATAAAAATGTGCCCATAAATAAAATGAAAAAACCATTTAATACTTTTTTTAACATATTATAATAAAGTTTTGGTTAATTTATGGAAGTAAATTTATATAAAAAAATTAACATATTTTTAATATATCTATAAAAATTCTAAAACCGTGTTTTCTTTTTTTACCATTAATTTTACTTTGGCTCCTATAACTAATGCTCTATTATCTATTTGATGTCCTGCAGGAAAATTAAATACAATTGGAAAATGATACTCTTTAAGCACCTGTAATACAATTTCTTCTACATTTTTTGCAAATGGCTCTTTATTGTCTTTTACATCTGTAAATTCACCTACAATTAATCCATTACAATGCTCAAAATAACCTGCTCTTTTTAAACTGTACAACATTCTATCGATATGATATTTATATTCTCCAACATCTTCTATAAATAAAATTTTATTTTTTGTATTTATACTTGTTTTTGAACCTAACATGGTGTGTAGCAAGGTCAAATTTCCTCCTACAACTATTCCTTGTGCATTTCCTACCTTATTATAAGGAGAACTTTCTAAATTATAGGTGTTCTTTATTCCAAACAAAACATTTTTTAATGTTTGAATTGCTTTTTGTTTTTTTTCGGAAGGGTTTTTAAAATTTACGGGCATTACGCCATGTATAGATTGTACTCCTACATTGTGAATTTCGTTGTGTATTGCGGTTACATCCGAATAGCCTATAATCCATTTTGGATTTTTTTGCAAAGGGGTAAAATTAATTTTATCAATCATTCTAACACTTCCATATCCACCTCGTGTACACCAAATTGCTTTAATATTTGGATTATCTATTGCTTTTTGGAAATCTGCCGCTCTTTCTTTATCTTCTCCTGCAAAAGACCCTTTTCTGTCAAATATATGCTCGGCTAATTTATAATGTAATCCCCAACTTTTTAAACTATCTAAAGCATTTTGTACCGATTGTAAGCTGTCTTTTAAATAACTTGCTGGTGTTAAAAGCATTACTGTATCGCCTCGTTTTAAATTAGGAGGTTTTATCCAATTTTTACTAGTTTTTGTGTTTTCAACGATTTTTTGATTTACTTTTGGTTTACTCTTACAT
>WFMU01000421.1 GCA_015488935.1 Flavobacteriaceae bacterium
ACTATATGGATACTGGTAAAATGAATTTAGCCAAGAAAGCAATCGCTTTAAGTTTAACACAACATCCTACATCTATTCCGCTTAAATTAATTAAAGTGGAGCTTCTTGTTTTTGAAAATAAGCTAAAAGAAGCAGAAAAGTTATTAAATAATTTAGAAAATATCGACCCTACTTTTGATGAAATTTATATTCAGAAAGCAGCAATTTTGTCAAAATCAGACAAACATAAAGCTGCCATTATCGAATTACAAAAAGCATTAAAACTAACAAACGACTTAGCAGATGTACACGCACTTTTAGGTATGGAATATTTATTTTTAGAAGCATTTGATACTGCTCGTGAAAGTTTTGAAATTTGTTTGAATGAAGATATCGAAGATTATGCAGCTCTTTACAATATTATTTATTGTTTTGATATGCTAGATAGGAATAATGATGCGATAAATTTTTTAAATAATTATATAGATGAAAATCCGTATAGCGAGGTTGCTTGGCACCAATTAGGAAGGCAATATACTACAATAGATAAATTTAATGAAGCAATTAGAGCTTACGACTATGCCATATTAATTGATGAGTTTTTTATTGGTGCATATCTAGAAAAAGCAAAGGTTTTAGAAGTAATGTTTCGTTATGAAGAGGCAATTTCAAATTACCAAATTGCTTTACAAATAGATGATCCTACTGCTTTTACTTATTTGCAAATAGCCAATTGTTACGAAAGACTTAACGATACTAAAAAAGCAATAAAATATTATCATAAAGCTGTTGTCGAAGATCCAATGTTAGATAAAGCATGGTTGCTATTAACAGATTTGTATTTACAAGATAATAATCCTCAAAAAGCCTTGTATTTTATTCAGAAAGCTTTAGAAATAGATGCAGATAATTACGACTTTTTAAATAGATTTGCAGAAATAAATATTAAACTAAATTTATTTGAAGAAGCAGCAAAAGCATTTCAAAAATCTATTTTATTAGGTGATAAAAGATTGGCTATTTATATTGCCATTGCCGATATTTTTCACTTTATTGGCGATTATAACGATGCATTGCAAATACTACTTGAAGCAAAGCATGGTTATCCTAATTCGGCAGAAATTTTTTATAGACTCAGCGGTCTTAACTTTTTATTACGAAAAGAGAGTGATGCTGTTTTTTATCTAGAAAATGCTTTAAAAATAGATTTTGACTATTGCGAAGTGATTAAAGATTTATTTCCAGAAATGTTTACAAAAGAAGTGGTTAAAAAATTAGTTGATAAGTTTAAAGCCTAATGAAGCGTACGTTTAAAGATTACCTAATTATTAGCTTAAAAGGTATTGCTATGGGAGCAGCAGATGTAGTTCCCGGAGTTTCTGGAGGAACAATTGCTTTTATTTCTGGAATTTATAACGAGCTTATAGAAAGTATAAATGCATTTAATTTTAAGAATTTAAAATTGTTAAAAACCAATGGTTTTATGGCAATGTTTAAAGCAGTAAATGGTTCTTTTTTATTGAGTTTGTTTATTGGCATTGGAATTAGTGTGGCTTCTTTAGCACAACTTCTTAAATGGTTGCTAGAAACAAAACCCATTTTTGTATGGGCATTTTTCTTTGGTTTGGTTTTAGCAAGTATCTTTTTTATTGGAAAACAGATAAAAAAATGGAATGTATGGAATATTATTTTACTAATTATTGGTGCTATTGCAGCATACTACATTACAGTAATTCCTGCAATAAACGGTTCTAATAACACACCTTTATTTTTAATATTTGCAGGTGCATTTGCTATTTGTGCCATGATATTACCTGGAATTTCTGGCGCATTTATTCTTTTGTTACTTGGTGCCTATAAACCTGCATTAGATGCCATTCACCAACACGATATAAAAAAAATTGCATTGCTAGGATTTGGTGCAATTATTGGTTTATTGACCTTCTCTAGAGTATTAAAATGGTTGTTAGATAATTATAAAAATGCCACACTTGCAGTACTAACTGGTTTTGTAATTGGTTCTTTAAATAAAATTTGGCCTTGGAAAAAAATATTGCAATCGGAAGTAATTAATGGTAAAACCATGATTTTATCTGAAAAATCTATTTTACCGTTCCAATTTGATGGAAATAACCATTTAGGTGTAGCAATTGCTTTAGCTATTGTTGGATTTGTATTAATTTTGTTGTTAGAAAAACTAGGAACTAAAAAAGAAGCAAACGAATGATAAAAAAAATAGGTTTTCTTTTACTACTAATGGTATTGATTATTTCTTGTAAAAAGAAAATGGTAAAACTAGCCAAAGTACCATTACAAGGAAAAACAGAAATTACAAATCACTCTCAAATTTGGATGTTTTATAATGATAAAAACAAAGGTTTAGACTTGAATGAAAAAAATAGAATATCTTCTACAAATTGGCTTTTTAATATAGATAAGCGATTAAAATTAAAAGAAGTAATACCAGCCGTTGTTGCATTGGTTAAAAAACACAACAAAAAATCGCCACATAATACAGAACCAATGGCTAACTATTACAGTTATGCCAATACCTTAAATAACAAATTGTCTTTTTATGCATTTGATTCCATTAGATATAAATTTATTGGTGTAAATAAATTACCAAAATTTGTAAGCGATACTGCTTTAATTACGATTTCGAACGCTACACTAATGATTATTGATAGTATAAAACAAAAAAGTATTCAAATTGCTATTTATGAAAATGCTTCTTTTGAGGATTATCTATCCGCGAAAGCGAAAATAAATAAAGTACTTGGCTTAAAGCAAATTTTAAATACAGAATATATAATTACAGAATAAAAA
>WFMU01000422.1 GCA_015488935.1 Flavobacteriaceae bacterium
AGGTTCTTGGATTGAATTCTCTACCGATATTAATCAAGTATTATACGCATATATCGATAGAAAGAAAAAATTACCAGTAACTACTTTATTTAGAGCAATTGGATACGAAAGAGATAAAGATATCCTAGAAATATTTAATTTAGCAGAAGAAGTAAAAGTATCTAAAGTTGGACTTAAAAAAGTATTAGAACGCAAATTAGCAGCAAGAGTTCTTAAAACTTGGTTCGAAGACTTTGTAGATGAAGATACTGGAGAGGTTGTATCTATTGAACGTAATGAAATTATTCTTGACCGTGATACCATTTTAGAAAAAGAACATATTGATGAAATTATTGAATCAGGTTCTAAAACAATTTTATTGCACAAAGAGAATAATGAAACAGGAGATTATGCAATTATTTACAATACATTACAAAAAGACCCTACCAATTCCGAAAAAGAAGCAGTAGAGCATATATACAGACAATTACGTAATGCAGAACCGCCAGATTATGAAACTGCCAAAGGAGTAATTAATAAATTATTTTTCTCTGAGCAACGCTATAATTTAGGTGAAGTTGGTCGTTATAGAATGAATAAACGTCTTGGTTTAGACGAACCAATTGATCAAAAAGTTTTAACCAAAAACGATATTATTACCATAATCAAAAATTTGATTAAACTGGTAAATTCAAAAGCAGAAGTAGATGATATTGACCACTTATCTAACCGTCGTGTTAGAACTGTTGGAGAGCAGTTAGCATCGCAGTTTGGTGTTGGTCTTTCTAGAATGGCTCGTACTATTCGTGAAAGAATGAACGTTCGTGATAACGAAGTGTTTACACCAATTGATTTAATTAATGCAAAGACTTTGTCTTCTGTAATTAATTCATTTTTTGGTACAAACCAATTATCTCAATTTATGGACCAAACCAATCCATTAGCAGAAATTACACACAAACGTAGATTATCTGCATTAGGACCAGGAGGTTTATCAAGAGAAAGAGCAGGGTTTGAGGTACGTGATGTGCACTATACACACTACGGAAGACTTTGTCCGATTGAAACACCAGAGGGTCCAAATATTGGATTGATTTCATCCTTATCAGTTTATGCAAAAGTTAACTATTTAGGATTCCTAGAAACACCATACAGAAAAGTAAACAACGGAAAAGTTAATTTAAGTGATGAACCAATTTATTTATCTGCCGAAGAAGAAGAAGGTAAAAAAATAGCACAATCTAATCTAGAATTAACAAGCGATGGAAATATAGCACTAGAAAAGGTAGTTGCTAGAGAAGAAGGAGATTTTCCAGTAGTTGACAACAAAGAAATACATTATATGGATGTATCTCCAAATCAAATATCTTCTATATCGGCATCATTAATACCATTCTTGGAGCACGATGATGCGAATAGAGCATTGATGGGTTCAAACATGATGCGTCAAGCTGTACCATTAATGAAACCACAAGCACCAATTGTAGGAACAGGATTAGAACGTAGAGTTGCAAAAGATTCACGTATCTTAATAAATGCCGAAGGAGATGGTGTTGTAACCTATGTAGATTCAAATAAAATTACAATAAAATACAAACGTACCGAAAACGAACGAATTGTAAGTTTTGAAGAAGATTCTAAAACCTATCCACTAATTAAATTTAGAAAAACCAATCAAGGGACTTGTATTAACCTTAAACCAATTATTGAAAAAGGAGATAAGGTAACAAAAGGTCAAGTATTGTGTGAAGGATATGCAACACAACAAGGAGAATTAGCACTTGGTAGAAATATGAAAGTAGCCTTTATGCCTTGGAAAGGATATAACTTTGAGGATGCAATTGTGATTTCCGAAAAAGTAGTACGTGAAGATATATTTACTTCCATTCATATTGATGAATATTCATTAGATGTAAGAGATACTCGTTTAGGAGCAGAAGAATTAACCAATGATATCCCTAATGTTTCTGAAGAAGCTACTAAGAATTTAGATGAAAATGGAATGATACGTATTGGAGCCGAAGTAAAACCAGGCGATATTCTTATTGGTAAAATAACACCAAAAGGAGAATCAGATCCAACACCAGAAGAAAAATTATTACGTGCAATATTTGGAGATAATGCAGGAGATGTAAAAGATGCATCCTTAAAAGCATCGCCATCTTTAAAAGGCGTGGTAATTAATAAAAAATTATTCCAAAGAGTAGTAAAAGATAAAGCAAAAAGAGTTCAAGACAAAACAGATATTGCTAATTTAGAAGTAAAATATGGCGTTAAGTTTGAACAATTAAGAGAAGTATTGGTAGATAAGTTATTCTCATTAATCACAGGAAGAACATCACAAGGTGTTGCAAATGATTTAGGAGAAGAAATTTTACCTAAAGGAAAGAAATTTACTTTAAAAATGTTAAATTCTGTTACAGATTTTGAACATTTAACAAAAGGACAATGGACTACCGATAAAGAATTAAATAACTTGGTAAACCGTTTAATCCACAATTATAAAATTAAGGTAAACGATTTACAAGGATCTTTACGAAGAGAGAAATTTACCATCACAGTTGGAGATGAATTACCAGCAGGAATTGTAAAATTAGCAAAAATATATATCGCTAAAAAACGTAAGTTAAAAGTAGGTGATAAAATGGCAGGTCGTCATGGAAATAAAGGTATTGTTGCCAGAATTGTACGTGCAGAAGATATGCCATTCCTAGAAGATGGAACACCAGTTGATATCGTATTAAATCCATTAGGAGTACCATCGCGTATGAATATTGGACAAATATACGAAACCGTACTAGGTTGGGCAGGTCAAAAGTTAGGAACTAAATATGCAACACCAATCTTTGATGGAGCATCTTTAGATGAAATAACAGCAATTACTAACGAAGCAGGTGTGCCAGAATTTGGGCATACTTACCTTTACGATGGAGGAACAGGAGAACGTTTTGATCAACCAGCAACCGTAGGAGTAATCTATATGATAAAACTAGGACACATGATTGATGATAAAATGCATGCACGTTCTATTGGACCATATTCATTAATTACGCAACAACCATTAGGTGGTAAAGCACAATTTGGAGGACAACGTTTTGGAGAGATGGAAGTTTGGGCACTCGAAGCTTATGGAGCATCAGCAACATTAAGAGAAATCTTAACCGTAAAATCAGATGATGTACTTGGTAGAGCTAAAACTTACGAATCTATCGTAAAAGGAGAAGCAATGCCAGAACCAGGATTACCAGAATCATTTAATGTATTAATGCACGAACTTAAAGGACTTGCATTAGACGTACGTTTAGAAGATGAAAATGGTTTAGATATTAACGCTAATAAAAACTAAATATTCAGTAACAGTATTCTGTTTGCAGTTTTTCTGTAAACCGAATACCGAACACTGTAAACTTAAGAAACATGGCAAAAAGAAATAATACATATTCAGTAAAAAAATTCAGTAGAATTTCCATAGGATTATCTTCACCAGAAACAATTTTAAAAGATTCTAGAGGAGAAGTTCTAAAACCTGAAACAATTAATTACCGTACACATAAACCAGAAAGAGATGGTTTATTTTGTGAACGTATATTTGGTCCAATAAAAGATTACGAATGTGCTTGTGGAAAGTATAAAAGAATTCGTTATAAAGGAATTATTTGTGATCGATGTGGTGTTGAAGTAACAGAAAAAAAAGTACGTAGAGATAGAATTGGTCATATAGATTTAGTAGTACCTGTAGCACATATTTGGTATTTTAGATCATTACCTAACAAAATGGGATACCTTTTAGGATTACCATCTAAAAAGTTAGATATGATTATTTACTACGAAAGATACGTAGTAATACAAGCAGGTATCGCTAAAAATGCTGAAGGAGAAGCCTTACAAAAAATGGATTTTCTTACAGAAGAAGAATATTTAGATATACTAGATACACTACCACAAGAAAATTTATATTTAGACGATACAGACCCAGACAAGTTTATTGCTAAAATGGGAGCAGAGTGTTTACGCGATTTATTATCGAGATTAGACCTAGATGCCTTGTCTTACGAATTAAGACATAAAGCAAATACAGAAACATCAAAACAACGTAAAACAGAAGCATTAAAACGTTTAAATGTTGTAGAAGCATTTAGAGAATCTACAAAAAATAGAGAGAACAAACCAGAATGGATGATTATTAACGCAGTACCAGTAATTCCACCAGAATTACGTCCATTAGTACCATTAGATGGAGGTCGTTTTGCAACATCCGATTTAAATGATTTATACAGACGTGTAATTATACGTAACAATCGTTTAAAAAGATTAGTAGAAATTAAAGCTCCTGAAGTTATATTGCGTAATGAAAAACGTATGTTACAAGAATCGGTAGATTCTTTATTTGACAACACACGTAAATCATCTGCAGTAAAAACAGAATCCAACAGACCATTAAAATCATTATCCGATTCCTTAAAAGGAAAACAAGGACGTTTCCGTCAAAACCTTTTAGGTAAACGTGTAGATTATTCGGCACGTTCGGTAATTGTTGTTGGACCATCATTAAAATTATACGAATGTGGTATCCCAAAAGATATGGCTGCAGAGCTTTACAAACCTTTTGTAATTAGAAAACTAATAGAAAGAGGAATTGTAAAAACAGTAAAATCTGCTAAAAAAATAATCGATAGAAGAGAACCAGTAGTTTGGGATATCTTAGAAAATATTTTAAAAGGACATCCAGTACTATTAAATCGTGCGCCTACATTACACCGTTTAGGTATCCAAGCATTCCAACCAACATTAATTGAAGGGAAAGCAATTCGTTTACATCCATTAGTATGTACAGCGTTTAATGCAGATTTTGATGGTGACCAGATGGCGGTACACTTACCATTAGGACCTGAGGCTATTTTAGAATCTCAGTTATTAATGTTAGCATCGCACAATATATTAAATCCAGCAAATGGTTCGCCAATTACAGTACCATCACAAGATATGGTACTTGGATTATATTATATGACTAAAGAACGTAAGTCAACCAAAAAAGTAAAAATTAAAGGAGAAGGATTAACATTCTACTCTCCAGAAGAAGTAACCATTGCTTTTAATGAAGGAGTTGTAGAATTAAATGCAGCAATTAAAGTACGAACAAAAGATTTAGAAGACGGAAAAATTGTAACCAAAATAATTCAAACTACAGTTGGTAGAGTATTATTCAACGAAGTAGTTCCAGAAGAAGCAGGTTATATAAATGATGTATTGACAAAAAAATCATTAAGAGATATTATTGGTAACGTGTTACGTGTAACAAATGTACCAACTACAGGTAAATTCTTAGATGATATTAAAAACATGGGATTCAAGTTTGCCTTTAAAGGTGGATTATCATTCAGTTTAGGAGATATTATTATTCCAGAAGAAAAAGCAGGAATGGTAGCACAAGCAAATGAGGAAGTAGATGAAATTATGACAAACTATAACATGGGTATGTTAACGAATAAAGAGCGTTACAATCAAGTTATTGATATTTGGGGAGCAACAAATAATAGGTTAACCGAATTGTCTATGAAACGTTTACGTGAAGACCAAGATGGATTTAACTCTGTATTTATGATGCTTGATTCTGGAGCGAGGGGTTCTAAAGAACAAATTCGTCAGTTAACAGGTATGCGTGGATTGATGGCAAAACCTAAAAAATCGACCTCTGGAGGTGGACAAATTATTGAAAATCCAATTTTATCGAACTTTAAGGAAGGATTATCCATTTTAGAATACTTTATCTCTACACACGGTGCGCGTAAAGGACTTGCAGATACGGCGTTAAAAACAGCAGATGCAGGATATTTAACTCGTCGTTTGGTAGATGTATCGCAAGATGTAATTATTAATGAAGATGATTGTGGTACTTTAAGAGGTTTAGAAATTACTGCATTAAAGAAAAATGATGAAATCGTTGAATCTTTAGGAAAACGTATTTTAGGACGTGTTACATTACACGATTTATACAATCCATTAACAAACGAAGTTGTAGTAGAAGCAAATACAGAAATTACAGAAGATGTAGTTAAGCTAATTGAAGCAAATCCAATAGAAACTGTTGAAGTACGTTCTGCATTAACATGCGAAGCTAAAAAAGGAATTTGTGCTAGATGTTACGGACATAGTTTGTCTAACCTTAAAATGGTTCAAAGAGGAGAAGCAGTTGGTGTTGTTGCAGCACAATCAATTGGAGAACCAGGTACACAGTTAACCTTACGTACATTCCACGTGGGAGGTATTGCAGGGAACATATCTGAAGAAAATAAAATGATTAGTAAATTTGGAGGTAAAATTCAAATTGAAGAATTAAAAACGGTTGAAGCTGTAGATAAAGATGGAAAGAAAAATGATATCATTATTTCTAGAACAGCAGAAATTAAAATAATAGATCCAAATACAGGAAACATTTTAAGTACAAATAATTTACCTTATGGTTCATACTTATTTGTTAAAAACGGAAAAACAATCAAAAAAGGCGAAGTAATTTGTCAGTGGGATCCATTTAATGGTGTGATTGTTTCTGAATTTGGAGGAACTGTAGAGTATGAAGATATTGTAAAAGGAGTTAACTTTATTGTTGAAATAGATGAACAGACAGGAAATCAAGAAAAAATAATATCAGACTCTAAAAACAAAAAGATAATTCCAGCATTATTAATTAAAAATAGTAAAGGAGAAACTTTACGTTCGTACAGTTTACCAGTTGGAGCACACTTATCTATAGAAGATGGAGAGAAAATTGAACCAGGTAAAATATTAGTTAAAATACCACGTAAGGCAGGAAAAGCAGGAGATATTACAGGAGGTTTACCACGTGTAACCGAATTATTTGAAGCACGTAACCCTTCTAATCCAGCAGCAGTTTCTGAAATTGATGGTGTGGTATCTTATGGTAAAATTAAAAGAGGAAATAGAGAGGTAATTGTAGAATCAAAATCAGGATTAATTAAAAAGTATTTGATTAAATTAACCAATCAAATCTTAGTACAAGAAAATGATTTTGTAAAAGCAGGAATGCCAATCTCTGATGGAGCAATAACACCAAATGATATTCTTAAAATTCAAGGACCAGGTAAGGTACAAGAATATATTGTAAATGAAATACAAGAAGTATATCGTTTGCAAGGCGTATTAATTAATGATAAGCATTTTGAAGTAGTAGTACGTCAGATGATGCGTAAAGTTAGAATTATTGACTCTGGAGATACTATTTTCTTAGAAAATCAATTGATTCATAAAAATGATTTTATCGAAGAAAACGATAATATCTTTGGAATGAAAATAGTGGAAAATGCAGGAGATTCTACAGAACTTAAAGAAGGACAAGTAATATCTGCAAGACAACTAAGAGATGAAAATTCTAAACTTCGTAGAAACGATAAAGCTTTAGTTGAAGCAAGAGATGCTATGCCAGCAACTGCAGAACCAGTATTGCAAGGTATTACAAGAGCTTCGTTACAAACAAAATCGTTTATATCTGCAGCATCGTTCCAAGAAACAACAAAAGTATTAAACGAAGCCGCAGTAAATGGTAAAGTAGATTACTTAGAAGGATTGAAAGAAAATGTTATTGTAGGTAAGAAAATACCAGCAGGAACAGGAATGCGCGAATACGATAAACTAATTGTAGGAGCAGCATCAGAAATGGAATAATCTAAGTTACCGTAACGAAAGATAATTTTAATTGATATAAAAACCCTTTTAGAGTAAAACTCTAAAAGGGTTTTATTTTTTTATTCTTTATCAAAATTGTACTTTTACAGTATTACATAATTATACCAATAGAAATGTCAGAAAACAATCCAAAAAATAACAACATCAATATAGAACTAGATGAAAAAGTAGCAGAAGGTACCTATGCCAATTTAGCAATTATCAATCATTCTGCTTCCGAATTTATTGTAGATTTTGTAAATATCATGCCAGGAGCACCAAAAGCAAAAGTAAAATCTAGAATAATTCTTACACCACAACACGCCAAGCGATTTGTAAAGGCATTAGCAGAAAATATCAATCGTTTTGAAAGTGTTTATGGCGAAATAAATGATTACGAACAACCTCCAACACCAATGAATTTTGGTCCAACTGGACAAGCATAGTGGAAAATAATATTATTATTACTGAAGAGGAAAGACCCATTTGGCAAATAATAATAGCAGCACTTTTATATGCTACATTATTTTATTTTCTCTTTGAAATAGGCAAATTATATTACGAATCAGGATTTACAAAAAGAAATTATGATATTTCTTTGATATTTTTAAATATGTCTGGATATGTTTTTGTTACTGCGTTAGGTTTCTCTGTTAAAATCAATTATTATTTTAATTTAGAAAATAAAAAATATAAAAAACAATTCCAAATAGGTTTGATTCGCTACGGTATATGGAAAAAACTACCAGAATTAGAGTACGTTTCAGTATTCTATTACAAATCTATGTATGAAGTGAATATGTGGTATGTAAAAAACCAAAAATTTAAAATGTATGAATACAGCGATGATGAACAAGCATTTTATGCTGCAAAAATGATATGTAGAAAATTAAAGATTAAATTATTAGATGCAACGAAAAAAAATAATTTTAAATGGGTTGATACAAATTAAAAAACCACCAAATCGGTGGTTTTTTAATTTATTTATAGAGATGTTAATTAAACATTTCGCTGTTTGTTAATTTCATCTTGTAATTTTCTTCGGAGAATTTGTTCTCTTTCTAAAGATTTTCTTTTATGAGTTTCAAACTCTTCTTCAATTTCTGCAAACGAAGCTTTTGCTTGTTTGGTAGCACTATTACTAGTTTTAAATTTAAAAAACAAAAGTAGTGTAGTTGCTAATAAAGTGGATATTATAGACCATAAGACCAAGTTATAATTATGCTTGGTTGTTCTAATACCAAAAAGACCAATACTATCTTTTTCGCCCGTTACGTTGGTAAGGTTATTATTTATAGTAACAATTTCTGCTTTTAGTTTTTCGATCTCACTCTTTTGGTCATTAATTTTACTATTTGCAATAGCAAATTTTTTATCAATAGCCTTTAAAGTATCTAAAAAATTAGCTTTAAACTTATTGATATTATAAAGTTTAATATTTTTAAATTGCTGAAAATTATTTGACTTTGAAAGTAATATTTCAAATTGATTTTTTAAGGTTTCATTAGCCAATGCCTTGTTA
>WFMU01000423.1 GCA_015488935.1 Flavobacteriaceae bacterium
AATTTTATCTTTATTAGAGCAATCAAAAAATAATTGGGAAGCTGTATTATTTAAAATGTTTGCAAAAAATTTTGGACTGAAAGTTAATGGTGAGGCATTTTTACAAATGGCAAATTCGTTTGATTTTTCGCTAGTTCAAAAAAATCAGAAGGATATTATACTGTTAGAAACTTTATTTTTTGGACAGTCTGGAATGTTATGTAGCACAATAGAAGATGTGTATTACATAAATTTACAGCAAGAATATCAATATCTGAAGCATAAGTATAGACTCAAATCTTTGGAAGAAAGTACGGTTAAATTTTTTAGATTGCGACCAAATAATTTTCCTACAATTCGACTTTCACAATTAGCAAGATTGTACGTACTACATCCAAATTTATTTTCTGAATTAATTGATTTAAATACCGTAGATGCTTATTACAATTTGTTGCAAGTAGCAACTTCTACATATTGGGAAACACACTATTCCTTTAAAAATATTGCTACAAAGAGAAAGAAAAATTTAACAAAATCGTTTATAGATTTACTATTGATAAATACCATTATTCCACTCAAATTTGTATATCAAAAGCATATTGGAAAATTACAAGAAGATGCTATTTTAGAATTAATACAGCAAATCAAACCAGAAAAGAACAGCATAATTACTAAATTTAGTACATTTAATATAACGGTAAAAAATGCATTGGAAAGTCAGGCATTACTACAATTAAAAAATGAGTATTGTAATAAACAAAAATGCTTACAATGTGCTATTGGGAACTATCTGTTAAAAAACAATTGATTTTAATAAATAACGTGAGTTCGATATAAAATCCTATTTTACAGAAATCAAATAATAGATAAGGTTTGAAAAATTTTATACAAAAAAGATTGCTTTTATTTGATTTCCCTTTAGGTTTGATGAATTTTCACATATACTTCTCCAAATTTCCTTAAAATATCTAGATATTCTTTCAAAAATTTGAATTCGTCTATGCAAAAATTCATGCAAACTGTAAACGAATTTTATATCGAACTCACGTTAAATAGTGTATCAATGGACATGTTTGTGGTATATTTGTAGTTACTTTTAAGAATACATTATGAAAACAATTACTTTATATATTTTTATTTTACTCGGAAATATAACTTTAGCACAAAGATGGAGTGCATATTATCAAGGAATTGTAGATGATTGTACACTAGCCTCGGTAACAAATAATATAAATGAATTTGTAACTTTTGGAGAAAAAAATGCAGCTTCTAATACGACTAAATATAACAATTTGGTTTCTGCAAAAGATTGGATAAAAAACAAATATCAAAGTTATGGATATACCGATATTGTGGAAGATAGTTTTACTTATAATGGTAGAACGGTTTCTAATATAGTAGTTACAAAAATGGGAGATACCTATCCCAATATATTTGTTATTATTGATGGACATTACGATACTATTGGTGGCGTTGGAGCAAATGATAATGGTAGTGGAACTTCTTTATTATTAGAAATAGCTAGAGTTATAAAAGATGTACCTACAGCTTATTCTATAAAATTCATCCATTTTACGGTAGAGGAGCAAGGTTTGTTTGGAAGTAAACATTATGCAGATATTACAAGTGCTGGATTAGACATTAGATATGTTTTTAATATTGATGAAGTTGGTGGTATTTCTGGAATGACAAATGATACTATTACTTGCGAACGAGATCAAGGAAATCCGAGTTCTAACAATTATGCTTCACAAGTATTAACAGATGAATTGGCAACTTCAATGACATTGTATTCTTCTTTAAATACAAATTTATCTTATGCTTATGCTTCAGACTATATGCCTTTTGAAGACAATGGTGAGGTTATCACAGGTTTATTTGAAACAAACGAATCGCCATACAGGCATACTTCTAACGATATTATTGCAAATATGGATATTCCGTATGTTTTTGAAATTACTAAAGGAGCTTTAGGAGCATTATTATATTTTGCACAAGCAAATCAGCAATTAGCGCAAGAAGATTTACAAGATACATTGCAAGAAATAAAGATATTTCCCAATCCTGTTAAAGAAAATATACAGATTTATTTAGGAAGTTTTGTTACTCAAAATATAGATATTAGAGTTGTTAATGTACTTGGAAGTGAAGTTTTTAAAACTTCTATTAAAAATTCTAAAAAACAAGAATCCCTGTCGCTAAGTCAATTAGAAAGCGGTGTTTATTTTGTGTATTTGTATGTTGGAAACAAATTAAAAACACATAAATTTATTAAAAAATAGAAATAGTAATTTAATATAACGCCTTATAAATACTAGGATTAGATTCGTTCATAACGGCATAAATCAGTTCAACAATATCCATTACATTTGGTTTAGAAAAATAATCGCCATCGCTACCATAAGCAGGTCTATGTGCTTTTGCAGAGATTGTAATAGGTTTACTATCTAAATGGATGTATGCATTTTGTTTATTTAAAATTTCATCTAATAAGTATGCAGAGGCACCTCCATTTACGTCTTCATCAATAATTACTAGTCTATTTGTTTTAGCAACACTTTTAACAACATCTTTATTAATATCGAAAGGAAGTAGTGTTTGTGCGTCAATAATTTCTATATCGATAGCAATTTTATGGAGTTCTTTTGCTGCTGCTTCAACAATTCTCAGTGTAGAGCCATACGATACAACAGTGATGTCTGTTCCTTCTTTAATGGTTTCTACCACGCCGATTGGTGTTCTGAATTCGCCTAAATTAAGAGGCATTTTCTCTTTTAATCTGTAACCATTTAAGTTTTCAATAACTAAAGCAGGTTCGTCAGATTCTAATAGTGTGTTATAAAAACCAGCAGCTTTTGTCATGTTACGAGGTGTAAGTACGTACATACCGCGTAATAAGTGGATAATTGCTCCTAGTGGAGAGCCAGAATGCCAAACACCTTCTAATCGATGTCCTCTTGTACGTACAATGAGTGGTGCTTTTTGTTTTCCAAAAGTTCTCCAACGTAAGGTTGCTAAATCGTCACTCATTGTTTGAATACCGTATAAAATATAATCTAGATATTGAATTTCGGCAATTGGTCGTAATCCGCGCATTGCCATACCTATTCCTTGTCCAATAATCGTAGCCTCTCGGATTCCTGTGTCCGACACACGCAATTTTCCATATTTTTGTTGTAGTCCTTCTAAACCTTGGTTAACATCTCCTATTTGTCCGGCATCTTCGCCAAAGATTAATAATTCTTTGTGTTTGGTAAATAGTTTATCAAAATTATTTTTTAGTACTACTCTGGCATCTACTATTTCTGGTGTAGTAGCGTAGGTTGGTTTTATTTCAGAGATATTCGTAGCTCTATTTTCTGTTTCGGAATAAAGATGTGTACTATATTTTTTTTGCTGTGTATTGCTATAATTTTTAATCCAGTTTTGTAGGTTTATTTTTGCATCAAAGTCTTCATCTTTTAAGTAAATTAAG
>WFMU01000424.1 GCA_015488935.1 Flavobacteriaceae bacterium
ATGTTTATACTCATTTTAAATTTTGGTAAAAATTAAAAAAAATGTATATTGTCGTCGTATTAACTAAATATTTATAAAATGGGGAAACAAACTATGAAATCAAAAATAAGGTTAAGCATCTTTTTTATTGCTGCATTAATTCTTTTTAGTTCTTGTAAAAAAGAAAAAGCAAAAACGGAAAATTCAGATACAAAAGCGAATCAGACAGAAGTTAAAAAGCCAACACAAGAAGTAACATTAAATATAGATGAGTTTTATGGTGCTTGGACCGAGCCTGTACCTGGATTTGAAACAGAATTACAAGGTTTTATGCTAAAAAAAGATGGAACTGCTGTTTCGTTAAATGTAGATACACCATTACATATGAAATGGAGTGTGAAAGGAAATAAACTAACCTTTGCCTATCAAAATGACTCTTTAAAAGAACCTGATGTATTTATTGTTGAAATGTTGAATGATACCGTTTTAAAACTAAAAATGAAAGATATTTCGTTTAATCTAAGAAAAAATGACACAATTAAAGAGTAGTCTTTTTTATTTACAAAGCTAAAATAAAACTATGGCTGCAACCTTTCTATTTTCCAATTAAAATCTTGTTGGAGTGTAAATCGAATTCTATCGTGCATACGATTAGGTCTGCCCTGCCAAAATTCCATGACTTTCGGTTTTACAAGATAGCCGCCCCAATGCGCTGGTCTTGGAATTTCTTTATTTTTAAATTGTAGTTCGTAGTCTTTTAATTTGGCATCTAAAATTTCTCTAGACTCAATAATTTCACTTTGGTCAGAAGCCCAAGCACCTATTCTACTACCAACTGGTCTCGATTCAAAATAGCCATCGGATAAATTTGCTGCTAATTTTTGTGCTGTCCCTTTTACTATTATTTGTCGCTCTAAATTTTGCCAAAAAAAAGACAAACTTACATTGGCATTCGCTGCAATTGCTTTTCCTTTTTCGGAATTATAATTAGTATAAAAAATAAAACCTTCCCATGTAAAGCGTTTTAGTAAAACAATTCTACTTTTAGGAAAACCATCTAAACCAATGGTTGCAATATTCATGGCATTAGCCTCTCCTAATTCCTTTTCTTCGGCTTCAAAAAACCATTTTTGAAATAACTCCATTGGATTATCCGAAATATTGGTTTCCAATAAAGCATCTTTTTTATAAATTTTCCTACTATCTGCTAGGTTTTTATCTATTTTTTCCATTTTTATTCTCTTTTACGAATTAACCACAGGCCAATAAAAGTAAACAATCCATTTAAACCAAGTAATTCAAAACTAAATTTATAACCATTAAACCAATCTACCGAATAAATGTTTAAAAAATAACTCATTGCTACAGAAATCAAACAAACAACTATTACATATTGCTCTTTAATTTTATGTTTGGTATAAATTCCAAAAAAGAATAGCCCTAACAATGGACCATAGGTGTAAGATGCAATAGTAAACAACCCTGTAATTACGTTCATTTCTAGTACTTCGTTAAACAAAACAACTACAATAACTAAAATAATGGATACGGCAATATGTACTTTTTTACGTAGTGCTTTTTGTACAGATTTCTCTCGGTTCTTTATATCTAAAAAATCAACACAGTACGATGTTGTTAGTGATGTTAGTGCAGAATCGGCACTAGAATAAGCGGCTGCAATAATTCCTAAAATAAAAACCATAGCTAGTGGTAATCCCAAACCACTTTTTACTGCAATCATCGGAAATAACAAATCGGTTCTTGTAATACCAGCAACAACAGGTACTTTTAAGCCAAATTTTTCGGCATAAATATAAAGTAATGCGCCTAATAATAAGAAAACAAAATTTACAACAACCAATAAACTAATCATCGAAAGCATATTTTTTTGTGCTTCTTTTAAGTTTTTACAAGTCAAGTTTTTTTGCATCATATCTTGGTCAACACCTGTCATTGCTATGGTGATGAATATTCCTCCAAAAAACGATTTAAAAAAGTAGGCTTTTTCTTTAAAATTATCAAAAAATAGAATTTGATTAAATTTTTTCAATTCATCCGATGCATAAAATTCCGAAAAGCTCCAGCCAATCTTCTGATTGATAAAATAAATTGCCAAAATCACAGCCGACAACATAAAAAATGTTTGTAAAGTATCTGTCCAAACAATGGTTTTAATTCCACCTCTGTGCGTATAAATCCAAATGAGTAATATAGAAAAAATTACAGTTAGTATAAAGGGTACATTCCAAGCATCAAAAATTAAATATTGCATGGCTAATGCTACCAAAAAAATACGAAATGCTGCTCCTATTGTTCTAGATAATAAAAAGAAAGCTGCTCCTATTTTATGGGTTGTAGCACCCAATCGTTTGTCTAAATACTCATAAATAGAAGTTACATTGTGCTTGTAATATATTGGTAATAAGACATAAGCAATTATTGCTGCACCAACCACATAACCAAATACCATTTGCATATAACTAAATTTTTGTGCTGCTACGGTTCCTGGTACCGAAATAAAAGTAACGCCAGATAAGGTTGCACCAATCATTCCAAAGGCAACAATGTACCATGGCGATTTTTTATTTGCTTTAAAAAAAGTATCGTTACTATCGTCTTTTCCTGTTAAATAAGAGATTAAAAATAATACCGCAAAATAGGCAGCAATCAATAAAAGTATATGTAATGGATTCATTTTTTAATATTAAAAGTTAGTTATTTTTATATTTGTAACGGTAAATTTCATACACAAAGAAACAAAATTTATATTGATATTCGTTTGATATGCATATTTAAAGTAAATTTGCACAATGAATTTTTCTTCTAAACTTTTAGAAAACGCTGTTAATGAGATTTCGCAATTGCCGGGAATTGGGAAACGTTCTGCATTGCGACTGGCATTACATTTGCTTAAACAGCCAAAAGAACAAACTGCTTATTTAACAAGTGCATTACAAAATCTACGGAATGATATTAAACATTGTACAAATTGTCATAATATTTCGGATGTAGAAATTTGTGAAATTTGTGCAAAACCGAATCGCAATAGCGAAGTTATTTGTGTTGTAGAAGATATTAGAGATGTTATGGCTATTGAAAATACAGCACAGTTTAAAGGATTATATCATGTTCTTGGCGGAAAAATATCGCCAATGGAAGGTATTGGCCCTCATAATTTAACTATTAATAGTTTGGTAAATAAAGTAAAATCTGGTAAGGTTGCAGAAATTATATTCGCCTTGAGCTCTACGATGGAGGGTGATACTACCAATTTTTATATTTACAAGCAAATTGAAAATTTTGATGTAAAAATATCTACTATTGCTCGTGGAATTTCGGTTGGTGATGAAATTGAATATGCCGATGAAATTACGCTTGGTAGGAGTATTTTAAATAGAATTCCATTTGAAAACTCTTTAAAAAACAATTAATTTTTGACAGATAAAAAGAAACATATTGATTTGTCTGTGGTTATTGTTAGCTATAATGTTCGTTATTTTTTAGAACAATGTTTGCAGAGTGTGTTTGATGCTTCTAGAAATATAAATACCGAAGTTATTGTGGTAGATAACAATTCGCACGATGCAAGTTGCGACTTAATAAACAATAAATTTCCTGATGTAAAACTTATTGCCAATAAAAAAAACACTGGATTTTCTAAAGCAAATAATCAAGGAGTAGCTATTGCTAATGGTAAATATGTATTGATTTTAAATCCAGATACCGTTGTTGCCGAAGATACGTTTGATATATTGTTACATTTTATAAAATCTAAAAATAATTTAGGCATTATTGGTATAAAATTAATTGATGGTACTGGCACATTTTTACCAGAAAGCAAACGAGGTATTCCTACACCAAAAGTATCTTTTAATAAACTTACAGGAATTTCTAGTAAACAAACTGGAAAATATTACGCTACTCATTTACAGCATAACGAATCTGGTGTAGTAGAAATTTTAGTTGGTGCATTTATGTTTCTAAAAAGGTCTATTTATAACGAAGTCAAAGGGTTTGACGAAGATTATTTTATGTATGGAGAAGATATTGATTTAAGTTATAAAATTCATAAAAAAGGATATCAAAATTACTATTTTGCCGATACACAGATTATACATTACAAAGGCGAAAGTACCAAAAAAGATATTAAGTATTTAAAGCATTTTTACGGTGCAATGAAGATTTTTTATCAAAAGCATTTTAAACTAAATCGCATTTACGATTTTATGATGAGTTTTGGAATTCGATTTTGGTATGGTATAAAATATTTGAAATTAAAAACGGTAGAAATCCATAAAAAACAAATAATAAAGTTTATTTATGTTGGTAATGATAATGCAACTTTTGCAAAATTAAAAGGAAAAATAAATCCTACTTTAGCAATAAATCATACTGCAATTAGCATTACAGATATTTTAGCCAACAAAGTAGATACGATTATTTTTGACA
>WFMU01000425.1 GCA_015488935.1 Flavobacteriaceae bacterium
CTTCTAAATATGTAATGAGATTTTGTTTTATCATTTATCATTTATCATTTATCATTTATCATTTATCATTTATCATTTATCATTTATCATTTATCATTTATCATTTATCATTTATCATTTATCAAAAGTACATTTTTTACTCTGTATTGCGCAAATATTTTTTTATTTTAGCAAAAAACTACTACAAGAATGAATACACCAAAAAATATTACATTAATAGGTGCTGGAATAATGAGTGCTACCTTAGCAATAATGCTAAAAAAGTTATTGCCTGATGCGCAAATTTCTATTTACGAACGATTAGATAAAATAGGTGCAGAAAGCTCTGATGCTTGGAATAATGCTGGAACTGGACATTCTGCTTTTTGTGAATTAAATTATACTCCCGAAAAAGAAAATGGTGAGATAGACATTAAAAAAGCATTGCGTATAAGTCAATCTTTTGAGGTCTCTAAACAATTTTGGGCATATTTAAAACAACAAAAGAATTATCCAAAAGGATATCCATTTATTAATGATATTGACCACATGAGTTTTGTTTGGGGAGAAGCTAATGTTGCCTTTTTAAAAAAGCGATATAAAGCATTAACCAAGTATGCTATGTTTGAAGATATGAAATACTCGGAAGATTATGATGAAATAGCTGCATGGATTCCACTAATGATGAAAAATCGAAATCGCGATGAAAAAATTGCAGTTACTAGAATGGAAATAGGAACAGATGTTAATTTTGGTGCAATTACAAGAGGAATGATTCAGTATTTAGAAACCTTAGACGGTGTAACGGTTCATTTAGGACAAGAAATACAAGATTTAACCTACCAAGTAAATGACACTTGGAAAATTGAAGTAGAAGATTTAGCAACCAAAAAAGAATATGCAGTTACTAGCGATTTTGTTTTTATTGGAGCTGGAGGTGGTTCTTTAATTCTATTAGAAAAAGCAGATATTCCAGAAGGCAAAGGATATGGTGGTTTTCCGATCAGTGGACAATGGCTTCGGTGTACAAACGAAGATGTAATAAAACAACATGAAGCCAAAGTATATGGTAAGGCTGCCGAAGGCTCACCTCCAATGTCTGTTCCACACTTAGATACTAGAATGATGAATGGCAAACGCTCTTTATTATTTGGTCCTTATGCAGGATTTTCGACTAAATTTTTAAAAAACGGCTCTTATTTTGATTTGCCATTATCTTTAGAAGTCGATAATATATGGCCAATGCTTTCTGCTGGATATCACAATTTTAAATTGACAAAATATTTGGTTAATCAAGTAATGCAATCTCCAGAGGATCGTTTTGAGGCATTGCAAAAATATTATCCAAATGCTAAATTTGAAGATTGGGAATTAGCAATTGCTGGGCAACGTGTGCAAATTATTAAAAAAGATGATGATGAAGGTGGAATTTTAAAGTTCGGAACTGAAGTAGTTACAGATAAAAATGGTAGTTTAGCTGCTCTTTTAGGAGCATCTCCTGGTGCTTCAACAGCAGTAAGTATTATGTTAGATTTATTAGAAACTTGTTTTCCAGAACAAATGAAAACCACGGCATGGCAAGAGCAAATAAAGGAAATGATACCAACTTTTGGAAAATCGTTAATTACCAATGCAGATTTGTGCAGAGAAACTCGTAAACGTACTACTTCGATTTTAAAATTGGAACATTAACTACCTAAACCACTATAAAATTCTAATTTATAGATTTTAAAAGTGCTTCATTTTTAATATATTATGCAATAATACCGCATTACGTTTATAATGTAAATTCATTGTAAAATTCGTTTACAGTTTGCTGTAGGTCGTTAATCATAATGGATATAAAATAATTCGTACAAATAATCGTAAAATCCCCAACCTATATTTTCACTATCATTTAGTATTTTAAACGCCCTTGATTTAAATTTTTCTAAAAGACCATTATCATCTATTATGTCAAGCGCTTTATCGTAAGTGTTTTCCACACTAGTATAGAAGCTCTCATCAATATCTCCATACGTGTTAGTTAATTCAACGCCACATTCAACAAAATGTAATAACAAATCTGCAATGCTTTCTTGAGAAGTTCCTAATTTCTTAAAATCATTTATTGCTTTTCGTGATATTGAAAGTTTAATTTTATAACCTCGTTTTGGAAAAAATCCTTCGGTTACTTTATCTTTGTATTGTTCAAGTAACTTTTTTTCGTCAGGATTTATATAAAATTCAAAATATTCCTTTACTGGTTTAAACTTTTTATATAATTCTGAAATGTGCTTAATTAAAACTTTTTTATCCAGCTTGTTAAGTTCCGATTTTACTTCTCTAAGTCCCATATTTTTTTAACTACCAATATTTTTTAGTGAAAGATCTGTCTCTTATACACATCTGACGC
>WFMU01000426.1 GCA_015488935.1 Flavobacteriaceae bacterium
ATCGTAAAGATTGTTTTTCCCAAAGAACAGTTTTTAAATATATATTGGACTTTATCAAAAAATCATTTTTCCGATTTAAAAATTTTTCAATTTCTAATCTTTCTTCATGTAAAGAAGAAGAGGAAGCAATAAATATGTTAATCTCTTTCATATCTAAATATTTTTATAAGCAAATAAATTGTTGTTATTGCAAATATAAAAAAACAATGATATCCAACTGTAAATAAAAGTTTTAAATATAGATAAATTCAATTGAAAAAATATCGTTTTATTGCAAGTAAAAAAACAAAATCCACTTGTAAATAAATCCGTATATTTGATACGCAAAACAACTTAAAATAACAATATGTATAATTCAAAAATAATAGGATTAGGATTTTATGTCCCTGATAATAAGGTAACAAACCATGATTTATCCAAAATTATGGATACCAATGACGAATGGATTCAAGAGCGTACAGGAATCAAAGAAAGACGTTGGATAAAAGAAGGAACCGAAGATACTAGTGCCGTAATGGGAGCCAAAGCAGCCAAAATAGCAATTGAAAGAGCTGGACTAACCAAAGATGATATCGATTTTATTGTATTTGCAACCTTAAGTCCAGATTATTTTTTTCCAGGATGTGGTGTGCAAATTCAAGATATGTTAGAAATGAGAACCGTTGGAGCAATAGATATTCGTAACCAATGTTCTGGATTTATATACGCCATGTCAACCGCAGATCAGTTTATAAAAACAGGAATGTATAAAAATGTTTTAGTAATTGGTGCAGAATACCATTCTAACGGATTAGATAAAACAACTAGAGGAAGAGGTGTTTCTGTAATATTTGGCGATGGCGCAGGAGCATGTGTCCTTACTAGAACCGAAGATAATACCAAAGGAATACTATCTACACACTTACATAGTGAAGGAAAATATGCCGAAAAATTAGTGGTAGAAACACCAAGTATAAGACATTGGATACCACAAATATTAGAAAATAAAAAAGAAGATACTTCTTATTTTCCATATATGGATGGACAATTGGTTTTTAAACATGCCATTGTAAGATTTAGCGAAGTAATTAACGAAGGTTTAGAAAAAAATAACCTTTCTGCTTCCGATATAGATATGTTTATACCACATCAGGCAAATTTACGTATCGCACAATTTATTCAAAAGAAATTTAGATTAACAGACGACCAAGTGTATAACAATATTATGCATTATGGAAATACAACTGCCGCATCCATAATAATTGCATTAACCGAAGCGTGGGAAAAAGATAAAATAAAAGAAAACGATTTGGTAGTATTAGCAGCATTCGGAAGTGGGTTTACTTGGGGTTCCGTAGTCATTAGATGGTAATCTGTATCTTCGGAACAGAAAAAAATGAAAAAAACAAAACAACTCTTTCTAGTAGTGTTTTTAGGAATACTAGCCTTCTTATTTTTTTATAAAAGAGGCTTCGAATCTAGTGTTTACCAACCTATAGCAAAAAATCAAAATTCTTGCATTAGCTGTCATACAGAAATGCAAGGATTTTCACCATCGCACACACCAGATAAAGTAAGTTGTAATGCCTGTCATTTAGGAAATGCTTCTGCAGCAGAAAAAGAAAATGCACACAAAGGTATGTTGCTTATACCAGGAAATTTATCCAATGCCTCAAAAACTTGTGCAAAATGTCATGTCGGAATAGATTTACGTATAAAAAAATCTATGATGAATACCATGAGTGGAATTATAAGTGTTGATAAATATGTATTTGGTGAGAATAAAAATTTAGATAGTCTATTTAATATTCATCATTTAGAAAATAATACTGCAGCAGAAAATCATTTGCGCAATAAATGTGCCTCTTGCCATATTGGAAATGAAAAAATACATGCCAATCCAATAACAGAAAAATCGAGAGGTGGCGGTTGTGTGGCTTGTCATTTAAATTATTCCGATAAAGCAAAAAAAGAACATGCAACCTATATCCATTCAGAGAAAACAATCCTAACAAAATACCATGCCTCTTTAAGTTTACAAGTAACCGATAACCATTGTTTTGGCTGTCATAGTCGCTCTGGGAGAATTGCTACCAATTACGAAGGTTGGCATGAAACAATATTTAAAGATACACTATACAATAATAACAAGTTTCGTGTATTGGAAGATAAAAGAGTGTTTAAAAAGCAACATGCAGATGTACATCATACGGTTGGAATGAGTTGTATTGATTGTCATGATAGTTACGATGTAATGGGCGATGGTACAAAATATACACACCAAGAACAAGCAGTAAAAGTGCAATGTTCCGATTGTCATTTAAAACAAGGAGAAAATGGAAAAACAACCAGATTTTTAAATTTAGAAAATGCAGAACAGCGTATTATTAGATTGCGAAAAATAGATACAACTGCTTTATTTTTACACGTAGAAAAAACAAATAGAACCTTACTCAATGTCGTAAAAGAAGGCGATAAAAATTATTTGCTTACAAAAAATACGACAAAAAAAATAGCCTTAAGTAACCAAGCCGATAATTGTACTAGAGAAATACATAAAAATATAAGTTGTAGTACTTGCCATACTAGTTGGACACCACAATGCATAAACTGCCATACGTCATTTGATAAAAATGAAGATGGTTACGATTTGTTAGCAAAAGAGTGGAAAATGGGAAAATGGTTGGAGAAAGGAAGCGATTATTTAGCCGAATATCCAACCTTAGGTGTTGTAGAAGAAGAAGGAAAAACAATAAAAACATTTTCGCCAGGAATGATACTGCATTTACAGCAAACAGAAAAAACAAAAGAGACATTTCATCGTTTGTTTGCACCTGTGAGCGCACATACCATTGCAACAAAAGGAAAAACTTGTACCGAATGTCATAATAATCCTTTAGTTTTAGGTTATGGAAGAGGAAAACTAACTTTTACAAAAACAGGAAAATGGCAATTTCAATCTACATATCCAAAAGCAAAAGATGGTTTGCCGCAAGATGCATGGATTGGTTTTTTAAAAGAGGATACCATAAACAAGGCAACACGTACAAATGCCAGACCATTCACAGTAAAAGAACAACAGAAAATTTTACGTGTTGGTGCTTGTTTAACCTGTCATAAGGCTAAATCTAAAGTAGTTAAATTGATGTTAAAAGATTTCCAAAAAGCAATTAAAAATAAAAGTAATAAATGTATTTCTGCAAAATTTTAGAAAAAAAATAGCATTAATG